>DASCNA010000100.1:0-2927 GCA_036011305.1 Victivallales bacterium | reverse complement strand
TTGAAATTGCAGCTGCTAATCCTATAAGCAAAACTGTCCAGAAACATATAAGTCCAAAGTGAAAATCTAACGTTACAAAAGAAAACCAACACATTGCTCAAATACATAGAATGGTGACTCTTAGATTATATTTAAATGTAGAATTGTATTAACGGAGAATTAAGTAAAACTGATATCTCATATCCAGGAGCAGAAATAACGTTTAAATATAAATTAGCTATAAATTATCCGGTATGTTTGAGATTGACAAAACTATATCCATTGTTATAAAGAATTCTAAATTTGATTATTAGTTTGGATATTATTTGATTATTTATTTTAGAAGTATCAATTAATCATATATATCATATTCTTAAATGAATAAGTGGGGAGAATAACTCATTAAATTAGGAAAATTACATATGAAACTAAAAATTGGGAACAAAAAATTCTTTAACGAAAAAGAATATAGAAAAATTAAAAATATTGATGAATCTTTTTATTATTTAACCGGTGATAATAATGGAACTATAATTGATTTAGATAATGACTCTTATGTATATCTTGAAGGTGACTTTTACTATTATACAGATAATTCTAAAAATGCAAAATTCATCTCTATTAACGAAAAAAATCTTATTAGAAACATATTAATATCAAATGGATTAGATCATTTTTTAGCAAAAGTTGAAGGTGATTTTATTGGTGCTTTATTTGATCACAAAAATATGTCAATTACACTATTTTGTGATCAATTAAAAAAGAAAAATTTATATTATTCAACTATTAACAACAATTTTATATTTTCGACAAATGTAAATGATATTATTTCAACAATTAAGAATATAAATTATAATCAATTTGGATTATACAGCTATTTAGTTCTTGGTTATACTCCGGCAAAACATTCTATTTATGAGAATGTTTTTGAAATTGGTCCAATGCAGACAATTAAATACAGAAATAACAATATTGAAATTACTTCAAATATAAAACCTACCCAGATTGAAAATTATACACAAGAAAACATTATTGGATATAGAGATATTTTAACGGAATCAATAATCTCAAGAAGTAGTAAAGATGAGAATTGGGTTCAACTCACAGGAGGTTTAGATACATCTATAATATTAGATATTTTATTGCAAGAATATGATTCAAAAAATGTAAAAGCAATAATTTCAAGCATTGTAGATCCAAATGGTAAATGTATTAATGCTCAAGATGTAAATAGAGCACAACTGGTTGCAGATTACTATGGTGTTAACTTGGAAATTGTAGAAACTGCTCCATCCTCAAAAATAATGTTAGATTATTTTCTTAATGATATCGAGATTTTTAAAAAACAATCATTTGTTCATCCCGGCTTTTGTTTTTTCCCAATAGCCAATCTAATAAAAGGCAAAATACCTGAATCAGGTGTAATTTATAGTGGTGAAGCAGCTGATTCGTTACAAAATTATGGTTATACAAAAACTTGTAAATATAAATCCAATTTATTAAATCACTTTGAAGATAAAGTAAAAAATTACCATTATACACCTTCTTTTTATAAAAAAATCAAAAACAATAATGCAAATTCAGATGTGTGCCACAAACTATATAAAAAATTTTTAGGTGAAAAGAACTTTGATTCTACTACTTCTAATGATTTATTTGAATATTTATATGCATTTGTCTTTTCTGATTATAGACTACCATCTTCAAAAATATCAATTTTAAATAAAATAGCTACTGATTCTGGAATAGAGAGTTTTAAAAAGTGGTTAATTGAAAATTATTTTGGTGAAGTTACAAAAAACATTACTGAAAATACATTTTATTTTTGGTTGTCATATTTATATTTAAATTTTCATTTACAGGGAAGAAATAATAATATAATAAGACAATCAATAGGACAGAATAATATAAAATATGCAATTCCTTATTTTGATAAACGCATGTTAAATTTTTTAAGTAAGATGCCGACTAATTGGGGAAGATCATTAGTACTTAAAGAATTGAAATATGCTTCAAGAACTATATCTAAAAAGTATTTAAATGTACCATTAAAAATTGTAAATGCTTTAGACAATAAAACATTTTATAATAATGAACCATTAATTTGTAAGTATTTTGGCAAAAATAAATATTTTATAGATTATATAAAATCTACATTGAATATCAATAGCATAAATGAAAAACTAGATATAGAACTTTTTAATAAGAATTATATTAAAGATAATTTACAGAAAATTTATTCAGACTCATCAATTGATAATGATTTTTACTTGATTTATAAATTACTTTGTTTAAATTGATTAAAAACTGATTTAGTTTAATTTTAGTTCTTTAGTACAACAGTAAAAATTATAGTGCAGATTTAGTAAAGTAAGTTGTTTAAGCTGTTGTGGAGTACAGGGGTTTTATAAAAGTCTAATTATCTGTGTAGTACAGGTTATTATTTTACTCTCTGATAACTTTTGATACAACCACTCCAACACAGTTTACTGAATACTAACAAATTATATTAACAGAAATTCAATATCATTGAATTTAATTAAAATCCATAATTTTATACTGAAGTTATCATTGTTATTGGTTTTTTAGTAACAATTTAGGTTCAAATATAATTAATATTTTTCTAAAACCATTTTGTTATAGATATATGTGTTCTTAAACTGTTTATTGAATTAACTTACAGTCAGGGCAAACTAGAGGGACCGGCTTATGCCTGGTATGATAATGGACAATTATGGTTTGAGTGTAAATTTGACGGCGGTAATAGGAGCGGACTTTTTGCTGTATGGGAGAAAAATGGAAAACTTGGATTTCAGGTTGATGTAGTTGAAGATGCACCTCTCAATGGAGTTTATCGATCAGATACTTCAGGCAACATTATTATAATGCCTGCATTCACATATGAATACCTTGTGCAAAATCTTATGTATAAATTATCAAAAATGGAA
>DASCNA010000099.1:0-19683 GCA_036011305.1 Victivallales bacterium | reverse complement strand
TTGAAACTGTAATTGCTCAGTTAGGTAAAGTTTTTAGTATACAAGCCATTAGAGTGAAAGATATGTGGCATTTAACAAATAGAATGGCTAGAAAAATTCTAGCTCATAATATTTGTACTGTTATAAATATAAAATTCGTGCTTAATATCTTGAGTATTGAGCCAATCGTTAATTAAAAGTCGAACATTAGATATTATACATAATATTTAACCATGGTTTTAACCTTGCCATATATTTCGTTCTTTCTATAATTATATATTATGAAACGGATCAGATTAAATACTTTTTTTTTCTTGTGCCTCTCTGCATTTATATGCATATCATTTTTACTGTTGTATATAAATTCAGTTAAAATATTCAATAAATTTAAAACTTATTCTATCGACAAGACCGTTAATTCTATCAAAAAGTTTAGTGACTCTACATTTGCTCAGGATGTTAAACAGCAGACTCTATTAGTTGATCAGGAGTTAAAAAATGCTGTTAATACATTGAGATATGTTCGTTTAAGCATTTATGAACTGTTGAATACAAAATTATATAAAACTAATAATGATCTTGATTTAAAATATGATAATACAAAAAACTTATATAAATATCTAGATAGTAAATCCGTTAGAACAATTAATGAATATCGTTATGGCTTTATAGTAGATTATTGGCCTGGAGATAATAAAGAAAAAGATATGAATGTGATAAAAAAAATCAACATTTTATCTGCGATGAAACCACAACTTATGGAGCCTTTTGTTGGTGATCACAATGCTATAATTTCAACTTTTATAATGGGGAAGGAAAATTTTATTATTGCATATTCCAGATCTCCAGAAAAAATTTTAGAAAAATTAGATAGTAAGTTTTTTTTATCGGAGGTAAAATCTGTTTTTAGTAATAATTATTCTCAATCTCATTTTAAATTTTCCAATGTTTTTAAAAGCCTTGATGGAACAAGAGTTATTAGTTTGTTGATGCCTGTTTATGACTCTCAAGGTAAAATTATTTACATCGTGGGTGCAGTATTAAATTATGATAAAATAATATCAAAATTATATGATGTGTTTTCTAATTTAGACTACAAAAAATTTAATATTATAAGATTATTCATTAATGACCAAGGAAATATTATTTATTTATCGTCTAAATATTATAATCTTTTCTCCCTTACCCAAAATATGAATAAAAAAACCTTGTTTCACGGACAATACAGTAATAATATATTTAAGACTTCACTGCTCGACTCAACAGATCCCAAAGTAAGAAAACTGGCTACATATTTAATAAACAATAAATTCGAAGAAAAAACAATAAATTTAAAAGGCGAAGAATATCTGCTGATCTTTGAAACATTTAATATTAATAACTGGACAATGGCTGTATTGATGAAAACAGACGAACTTTATAAACCGCTCAATATTACACTGGAAAAATTTCAAACTATAAGCAACGTAATCCATAGAAGATATATTATAAATTTTTTAATTATATTGATACTGGGACTGATAGTATCATTCCTCTTTTTTAAATATATTTTTATTAAGCCAATAGAGTCACTCAGAAACAAAGTCAGAATTTTAGGAAGCGGTAATTTTGACATTAAGATAAAAGAGGCTGGTATAAGGGAAATATATGATCTTGCAAAATCCTTTAATAACCTTGGAGGTCAGCTAAAAGAATACATGGAAAACCTTGCGAGGGAGATAAAAGGGAGACAGTCAATTGAAACAGAGTTAAAAATAGCAGGAGATCTTCAGGAATCAGTACTTCCTAAAATAACAGATGAGTTTAAAAGGAATGAATTCGAATTATATGCTAATTTGATACCTGCAAAAGAGATGTCAGGGGACTTTTTTGATTTTTTCTTTCTAAATGAAGATTTATTGACTATTGTTGTAGCGGATGTTTCCGGGAAAGGAATAACAGCAGCATTTTATATGAGTATGGCAAAAGCTATTATCAAAGATAAGTGTTATTCCTCTAACTCACAGGGGCCCGCTAAAATTCTTGAAAAAGTAAATGATATTTTGAGCTGTGATAATGAATCAATGATGTTTTTAACAGCATATCTTATTTTTTATAATATAAAAACAGGCGAGTTGATATATGCAAATGCAGGTCATCATGAATATATAACTGTAGATAATACAGGAAAAGCAATAAGTGCTGGAATAGCGAACTGCACTGCAATAGGTATATTTGAAGATGTCAAATATAAAAATTTTAAAATCCAGCTTGATCCAGAGCAGGTTTTTGCTGTTTATACAGACGGTATTACAGAGGCTCCAGATACAGAAAATATTGAATTCGGGACTGACAGGCTTGAGGATATCTTTAGAAACAAATATAAATTGAGTCTTACAGATCTTGGCGATACTATAATAGAAAATGTTCTGGAGTATCAGAATAAAGAGAAATTCGATGATATTACACTGCTAATGCTCAAGAGGAAAATTGTTAATTAACTTTAAGCATTAGTTTTTAGGGTGATTTTAGTAAAGTTAAGTTGGTTTGTATTATGTGTAATAATATTGACATTAAATTTTCTTAAGATATTATGCAGTATGTTTTAAGCGAAAGTAACTCAGTGTTAGAGCGTTACGTTGCCAACGTGAAGGGCGGTGGTTCAATTCCATCCTCTCTCTCCATTTTTTTTGATTATTTATGTGTATTAAATACTAATTTATTGAGTCTTTAGCTAGCCTTAGGTGTGAAAATTCACCCAAGGAGATTCCGGAGGTAACGGGAACAAATATTTATTTTTTTAAGATAGCCTTGCAATTCTGAATCATTTCTACCGTTATTATCAATAAAACACTGCAACTGTCTATATTCGCATTAATTATTTTATATATAACTTTAATAGTACTTCTAACAGTGCTAAATCTGGATAGCACTCAGAATACTTGCATGATTTAGAAATGTCTCTCGAATATGTTGAACAAATAACAGCTTAAAATTATGTTTAAGCGTAATAAATGCCTAAGATCAAAAACTTTATAAATGTTGATTTTTATGTTTAATCTAGAGTATATGTAAAAGCATTTTTAATATCAGCCTTTTGCCTACAATGTCCTATGATTTTTAGTGTTGAATTAGTATGCACTTATCTTATTGTTGAGGTGAAATATAATAATATCTCATATTTAGAATCTATCAATTATTAGAAAATTTATTAAATATTAGAATGGTGGCAGGTATGGTAGGGGAAAGTAAAAAAATATCAGTTAAGTTTGCTTGGAGTATATGGTTTTTATGTGCTTTATTTTATTTTTATGAATATGCTTTGAGGACATCTCCCGGGATAATGCTTCCTGAACTTTCATCATATTTTTCAATTTCTTATGCGAGTTTGGGAATTCTAATAAGTGCATATTTTTTTTCTTATGCGCCAATGCAGTTAGTTGCCGGCGCATTAATGGATGGTTACGGCGGTAAGAAACTATTACCTTTATCTGTTTTATTTTGTGCCATAGGTTCATTTCTTTTTATTCAGCACAGTTTTGATATTGCATTAATTGGCAGACTTTTAATTGGGGCAGGGGCTGCATTTGGATTTGTCGGTATAATTTATATTGCAACAAATTGGATTAATAAAAAACATTTGTCATTGATTATTGGATTAACACAAACGTTAGGTATGTTTGGTGCTATTGCAGGCCAGGTATTTATGGCTAAAATCGAGAAATATCAATCTTGGTTTGCTGTTTGGTGGTATTATGTAGTTTTTGGATTTGTCCTTTTTATTATTTTAATTTGTATTATTCCAAAACGTCCAAAAGAATTGGATGAATACCAAAAAGAACATAAAGGGAAATTAATTTATAATTTAATTTCAATTTTTAAAAATAGGCACACTATAATTATTGCTTCAGTTGGAGGTTTATTATTTATCCCTACAACAGTTATTGCAATGCTTTGGGGCATTCCTTTTCTTACTGGTTTATATGGTATTACCCGAATAGAAGCCAGTCATATTATGATGTTTGTCTTTATTGGATGGATAGTAGGATGTCCTATTGTAGGGTATGTAGATGATAAGTTTAATAAACATAAATTATTAATGCTTTTCGGTCTGGTAGTTACCTTTATTTTATTTATGATATTTGCTTATGTAAACATAGGTATAAATGCTTCATGTATACTCCTATTTTTTATTGGATTTTTTTCATCTGTACAGATTCTTACATTTACAATTGTTGAAGAATCAAACCCTATACATCTAAAAGGTTCAGTTTTGGGAGCAACAAATTTTGTGATTTTTATGTGGACAGCCATTCTTACTCCTGTTTTTGGATATGTACTGAGAGATGTGATGCAGAGTTTTCCACATGGAAATATTGTTGCAGATTATAGATTGACAATGCTATTGGTACCGTTATCATTAATGATCGCAGGGGGGATGCTTTTTACAACAAGAAAATACAAAGTAAAACAGCAGACATTATAATTGTAATATCAGATAGTATTGTTGGTTCGTAATTCGTAAGTTATATTTTACTTTTCTTAAACTAGTTAGTAATGTAAATATTTCCTAATGTCAGCTGTATAAATAGATTATTTCTAAAATATTAATAATGGAGGAAAGATAAACTTGAAAGAAGATATAAATCCCAATGGAATAAAAATATATTTCATTGAATCTGAACATAGATATTATACAGATAATATTAAAGATTTTACATCTGTAACAACTTTTGTAGAAAGCCTGTTTAAACAATTTGATAGAGAAAAAATAAGTTACAATTATGCGCAGAAATATGGTTTTTCTCAAGAAGAAGTACTTGCAAAATGGGATAAAAAAGCAAAAGATAGTTGCGATTTAGGAACAAACGTACATGAATTTTGTGAAGCATACCTCTTAAAGAATGATTTACCTGACCCAATATCAGAAAAAGCTAAACTTTTGTTTAGCTATGCTATAGTAAAATTGGATAATTTGCTTAAAGATTTTGTTCTTGTCTCATCGGAAAAGATAATTTTTTCTGAGAAATTTAAACTTTGCGGTACCGCAGATCTATTGATGCGGGAAAAATCAACTGGCAAGCTTTATTTACTAGATTTTAAAACTAATAACGTTATTGATAAAACAAATAAATGGAGCAAGTATGCTCTTTCTCCTTTTTCACAGTTTGACGATAATAATTTTACTCATTATACCATTCAGCTTAATATGTATAGAAAACTTTTATTGTTAGAAAAATATTTTGATGAAGAAATTTATATGGGGATCATACATTTCTCTTCAGATGGATCATTTTCCCATAGAGTAAAAAATATAGAAAATGATATAGATTTAATGTTTCAATATTTTTTTAACAAACAAACTATTGCTATATAAATATTCAGGTAATTTACTTTTTTAAAATACTATACTCCATTCAGGAGCAAAGAAAAACTAATGAAAAGTATGCTATTGTGTAACATTGGTGACTAATAAACTATCTGAATTAAAGCTTTGTGTGGATCTTCTGTTGGTTCTTTACAGGATTTATTTTTGCATATGTAAATCATTGTTGAATTATTTTTAAATTTTCCTTTAAGTGATGGTAAATTTTCGCTTTCCCCTCCAGTAATTATTGATAAAGGTAGGTAATGTTTTTGAAGTTCTCTATTTTTTACATCTGCTTCTTTTCCTATTACTGCAATTTCATAAGGTTTAAAGATAACCATGCCCAGAAGGTTGGCCCAGTTAGCGTAATAAGGACCTCCTGTAGAAATTGATGTCTTGACATGGTGGAGTAATGTTTCAGCTCTAGTCAGATACGATTTATTAGAGAAATAATAACCAAGTTTATACATCACGTTTGCCAGTATTGAGTTAGAGGCTGGAATTACATTATCAGTTATCTCTTTGCTTCTAGCAAAGAGTCTTTCTGAATTATTTAAAGTGTAATAGTATAGGTTTGTTTTTTCATCTATAAAGTTTTTGATAACGTAATCTATTAAATTTTTGGCAGTGTTAAGCCAATTTATGTTAAATGTGAGCTGATATAGATCTAAAAATGAGTTTGCCAGTAAAGCATAATCATCTAAAAAAGCATCAATACCTGACTTGCCTTCTTTGTAATTTCTTTTAAGTTTACCGTTTTCAAGAATCATATTTGATTTTATGAAATTACCGCATTTTAATGCAGTATCTAAATGCTCATGTTTATTTAGAGCTTTATAAGCATCTATGTATCCTGAAATCATTAAAGCATTCCATGAAACAATAATTTTATCATCAGTTGATGGCCTAGTACGTTTCTTTCTGCTGTTAAACAGTTGTCTGTTAGCAGTATTTAAAATAAAATTAAAGTTTTCTAATGTCAATTTATTATTTAATGCAAATTCAGGTATAGAGGACTTGGGAAACAGAATATTTTTTCCTTGTTCCCAGTTCCCAGTTTCTGAGATCTGGTAATACTCCTTTATCAGTTTTGCTGAAGATTTGTTTAAGACTCTATCAACTTCATTTTCTGCCCAAACATAATATCTACCTTCTTCATTTTCACTGTCAGCATTAAGTGAAGAGTAAAAAACACCGTCCATACTCATCAATTCACGTTCAATAAATTCTAGAGTTTGGACAATTATTTCTGCATATCTTTCCTTTTGTGTTACTTGAAATGCATGAGAATATAAACTGACAAGTTGACCATTATCATACAACATTTTTTCAAAATGTGGAGTTTTCCACAGTTCATCAACTGAATATCTGCAAAAACCTCCGCCTATTTGATCGTAAATACCTCCTTCTGCAATTGAGTCTAGTGTAATTTCAACTGATTTTAATGACTCCTTATTACCTGTTAGGTGATGATATTGCAGCATAAATTCCCAGGCTATAGGTAGGGGAAATTTAGGTGCTCCTCTGAAACCGCCGAGTTTCCAGTCAATCATAGTTTTCCATTGTTCATAAATTTCTATGTAACAGGTATTTGTAAAATTGATGGAATAATAATCTCCCAGCGGTGTATTATTAAATTTATTAATATTTATTTCATTTATTAATGTATTTGACTGTTCGATAACAATATTATGTTTTTTATGAAAAACTTCATCAACTTGTTTTAAGAGATGAAGCCAGTCCGTCTTTATGTAATAAGTTCCGGCAAAAAAAGGTGAACCGTCAGGTAAGGCAAATGCATTTAACGGCCATCCACCACGGGCGGATAATAAGTTCGCAGCTTCCATATATATTTTATCAATATCAGGCCGTTCTTCTCTGTCAACTTTTATGCAGATAAAATGCTTATTCATATATTCTGCTATTTCTATATCCATAAAAGATTCATGAGCCATGACATGGCACCAGTGGCAGGCGGCATATCCTATACTGACCAATAGAGGTTTATTATTTTTTTTTGCCAATTCTAGTGCTTCATCTCCCCATTCATGCCAGTTTACAGGATTGTTTGCATGCTGTCTCAAGTAAGGGCTTGATGAATTCTCCAGGCTATTATTTGAGGATTTTCTTTCATGTAAATCTATTCCTGTGGGACTATTTGATAAATTATTATTATCTTTTGATATCATTTTGGACTCCATTTAAACAATAATAAAGCTTATAATTATTATCAAAATAATATACTATAAGGTAATTGTATAGCTTGAATATCCAAGCCTTTTAAAAAAATAATATAATTAAGGGATTAGATTGACACCGAATTTTTTACTGATCCATGCTGTAATTATAAAAAAGATTATTGTGACAATTAAACTGAATAATAAGGTAAGCCAGAAATTAATTCCTTTGGATAATAGGTAGGGTAGTAGTAAAAACATTGGAATAGTAGGCATAACATACCAGAATGTATAGAAAGCATAGGTTGCAATTTTTTCACTGCTTTGATTTTCAAAACAAAGCCATATCATAACCATTATTGTAACTATTGGCAAAGCTGAAATTAATGCTCCAATTTTTCCTGTTCTTTTTGCTACTTCTGAAGCTAAAACGATGATAAAAGCTGTTACAGCAAATTTAGTGATTAGATATAATATGTTCAGTAATCCTGCTGAGTTAAAATAGATTTGTAAGAATACTGAGAGAAAGATATTATAAAATATATTATTTTAAAGAAGAATATTATAAATTTTATTCAGTTTTTTCAAAGTTTAATGCTATTTCTCCAGGTGTTTTTCCTGTAACTTTCTTAAACATAGTAATAAAGGCACTGATACTATTATACCACATATCTATTGCTACCTCTGTTACGGATGAACCTTTATTCAGTTTTTCAATTGATTCTAATACTATAAGTTGTTTTCTCCAGTTACCGTAAGTTAATCCTGTTTCTTTGACAAATAGTCTATTAAGATTTTTACTGCTTGTACAAGCTAGTGAGGCAAAGGACTCCATTTTTTTTTGAGAGTTAGGCTGTTTCATAAGAAAATTCATTACTCTTGTAAGACGTTCATCCTTTGCAAAAGGGAGGTTTAAAGGAGTAGGAGGAAGTTTTTTAAGTTCATCTATTATCACCAGCATAATACGAAACTCAGGTGAGTTAACTGTATAATTATTACCAATATGTACTGATTTGTTAATTAATTCATGCATAAAATTATTCATAGCCAGTACACAGCAGTTTTTAGTAAAATCTAATTTTACAGTTGGATCTACAAACAAAAAAGTAACAGATACTGATTTAGGAAGTAAAATCTGATGCTCAGTCATCGGCGGTACCCACAACGATTGAGATGGCGGTACCAACCATAATCCTGATTTAGTTTTTGCCTTTACTAAACCTTTACATGGACAGATAAGTTGCCCTCTAGGGTGAGTATGAACAGTTCCATAATACTCTTTTTTAGCAATTTTTATATTTGACAGAACTGGGAGATTGCAGTCCAATTTAAAACCACATGGGCTAGGAGAATTAGTCTTTATTGAGTTATTCATAGTCAAAATATAGCAAGTAAGACAATCTATATCAAGCTATATTGCAGCAAACAAATAACTAATTAAGGAATTAAAATGGATTACACAGTTTTATTATTTTCAGGTATAATTTCAGGTATATTGGCATCTTTATTCGGTTTTGGAGGTGGCTTGACAGTAGTACCAGCTCTCATTATATGTCTTCCAATGTTTCACATTCAATCAGGTCTGACAATGCATATTGCTATTGGTACTTCTTTTGCTATCATGCTTTCTGCTAATTTAAATGCAGTGAGGCATCATCATAAGTCTAAGAATCTGGATTTATCCATATTGATAAGGTTTGCACCATTTATAGTAATTGGTACGATAATCGGCAGCTTGTCAGTTTCAAAACTTAAATCATTTGAACTGTTATCGATATATGTTGTTTTTGTAGTATTTGTTATTACTAAATATATTATAAAATTAAGAAAAAATCATTATCAAATTAAAAATAATGAAGTTCATGAATTCAGTATTCCGCATTTTAAGATTACTGCTCCATATGGTTTCTTGACTGGTATGATTTCAGCATGTATTGGAGGAGGTTCGAGTTTAATGATAGTACCATTCTTAAAACATAGACATTTATCGATGAAAAATTCAGTAGCTGTAACTACAGCACTGAATGTTATTATAGCTACAACAGGTTTGTTAAGCAGTATATTTACCGGAATTGAAGCAGGGCATCTTCCAGAATATTCTTTGGGATTTATTTATATTCCGGCTTTTATATTTCTTTTGATCGGGAGTTTTATAGGTGTGCCAATTGGTACTTTATTGGTTAATAAACTCAAAGAAAGTATACTTATGTATGGTTATTTAACTGTGCTTATAATAATATTCTGCATAGTTTTTACGAAGTTGCTGTTGCTGTACTAAAGTAATAAAAGTAAAACCATTTTATTTTAAAATTAGAAGGATTATCTGTAATATTATGAATTAGCTCAAAATGCTGTATTTGTATTCTAGGTTTTTTAGTTAAATCAGCATATTGAGCTTTTTTTTTGCTTATGCTATTTACTTATAAAAATGGATAATTGGTATGAGACCTGTCAAGCAAAAACTTCATATCATCTAAAGGCCAATGGTCAATATCATTTATTCTATTTAAATAATTTACTTCTTCAACTAATATTTTTTCTAAGTTTACTGTTTTATCCAGTTTACTTTCTGATGAATTCTTGCTTTTCATTTTGGTATTTCCTAACAAAAATAGTTAACTTGTTTCTGTTTAGAAATTATAGGATATACAGATATAAAAAACTAAATTGAAGTATTCAGAATGTTATCAAAATTATCTATAAAAAAGTCAACATCAGACTTTGATAATATTAATGGAGGATCTAATCTGAAAACATTTAAGTTCTGTCTTTTTACTACTAGTATTCCTTTGTCCTTCAGCGAGCTGTGAATATCTATTATTATTTTTTCATCAACTTCATCTTTAAATTCAATAGCCAGCATTAATCCTCTACCGCGAATCTCTTTTATGGATATGTGTTTTTCTTTCAGCTGAACCAGTTTTTTAAATAAATAATCACCTATAACTTTACTGTGCTCTATTAGATGTTCATTTAATATTGTTGATACAACGCAGTTTGCAACAGCACACCACAGAGGATCGTTTTGATGCGACTGTGACCAGTGGAAAGAAGAATTTTCAATTTTCTTGACAAGGATGGAAGAAATCGCTACTGTGCTTACTGGATATCCATTACCCAGACCTTTTCCCATCGAAACAAGATCAGGTTTTAGATTATAATGCTGGTATCCAAACCATTTACCTGTTCTACCTATGCCTGTAGTGATTTCATTTACCTGAATATAACCGTTATGTATTTTTATTAATTTGACAATATTAGAAATCATAGATTCAGGAGGAAAATTAACTGAACCTCCTGAGCTTCCTGGCTCAAATACAAAGCCGCCAATAGTTTCTAAAGGTATACTTTTTATATGCCTGCAGTTAATATCACAATTATTTGATCTTGAACATTTACAGCATACACTCCAGTCGAATAAATACCATTCATAATTTTTTCTGGTTCCCGCAGAACCATAAGAACCAAGAAAAGAATCTGACATAGTTAAGAGTTTTGGTTTATTAGAAATTGCTCTAAGGACCTGCACCCCTAGTTCCACAGCTTCAGTTCCTGAGCTTAAATATACACATTTTCCATTTTGAAAACCTACTAGATTTAAAATTTTTTCAGAGGCAGTTTGCACTATTTTGTGAGAATAACAGTAACCGCTGTGTGTGATAATATCTATCTGTTCTTTTATAGTGTTATTTACTTCTGGATGGTTGTGACCAAGTGAAGTACACCATACACCGGATTCTAAATCAAGAAATCTGTTGCCTGCATTATCGTATATGTAGCATCCTTCAGCTTTTGAAACATCAGGAATTGTAACTTTATGCCCGCTGTACCAAAGAATATTTTTCATTTTACCTCATTGCTTAAACTTATAAAATTAATTGCTTTCAGGAAATTTTACTAATTTATCTACGTTTACATACCAATCTGCTTTAGAATCCCAAAAAATATTTCTTTCAGGAAATGCATCAGGATTATCATCAAGTGTTCCTGCCGGCACAATAATTGCATCATGTCCTTTTATTTCCCATGGCATTGCTGAACCACATTCAATGCAGAAAGTAGTAGCAAAAATATCAGAAGCTAACAATTCATATCTCCTTAAATAATCTTTACCTCTAAGCCAGGTAAACTGTTTTTTAGACAAAAGTATATTTGCTGCATGCGCACTTCCTGTTGACTTTCTACAGCGTGAACAGTGACAGTAATTAAAAAATTTGTAGGGAGGTTTTATTTGATATTCTATTTTTCCGCAAAGACAGGTGCCTTTAATATTGCTCATAAATATTATCCTTTATTCTATATGAATTATTTATGCTATTCATTTATAGGAATATACATCAGGTAACATATAATAAAACCTAAAGAAAATGCATCCATTAATACCCAGTAGACTGGCTGTAGATTATCTAAAACATTCGGGAAGTATATTACCAGTAAAGGAATAATAAAAAGTAATCTATAGATAAAAAGTTTGCGCAGATGCTTTTTAAAACCGATTATTATGCCTTTTAGTGTAAAGTAAAACAGGCAGATCATTATAAGATAATTGATAAGAATAATATCGAAAAATGGATTAGCTAATGATTTACTGTGATAAATAATAGAGTAAACAAGGATATTGAATGTGCTTAGAATATCAACTATGACAAATGA
Organism: Victivallales bacterium; assembly: GCA_036011305.1. Lineage (GTDB taxonomy): Bacteria > Verrucomicrobiota > Lentisphaeria > Victivallales > GWF2-38-69 > DASCNA01. Next base: position 7,527 of record DASCNA010000099.1, on the reverse strand, counting down.
AGAGTATGTAATAACACCTAGCAATGTCAGTAAATATAAATATTTAATATCTTTTTCAGAGAATCGATTGTCTGAGTCTATTGCATAATTATCTTTTGTTATTGCTGTGTTCTTAAAAGTTTTTTTGTTCTTAATCAGCAAATGAATAAAATACATAAGAATTATTCCACACAAATGGATAATACCCCAGCCGGTTTTAGTCAGTCTAGGTGCATATAAGTCCGGCCAGTAAATAAGTATGAACACAATTAGGGCTGTAAACAAAGGTATATAGCAGAGGAGATTATTACCCAATTTATATTTATGCCCAATCCAGAATCCTTTTGAAACGAAATACAATAATATTATTAAACATATAAAAATAATTAATGTATAATAAAAATCAGAGTGAGTAAATCGATGTATGAATTCATAGGAAGTAGTTTTTAAGCGATATACTTCATATGTTAAAGCCAGAAAGAAAAATATTGTTATGTAAACAATTGATTTGATACAAATTCTTTCCGTTTTAGTATATCTATCCGGCAGATAGTAAGATTTAACAGTATCATGCATATTAATTATATACTTTACATTGAGTTTTAAAATCTTTTACTATTCAGATATATTTAATTGATTTTACGTTATTTATAATCGTTTTGCAGCAATGAGAAAATTATACTGTCAAAAAATTTGCCGGATGAGTAATAGTCTTCTCTAAAATACCCTTCCTGCTGAAATTTCATTTTTTTTAATATTTTTATAGAATTTTTATTGTGAGGAGCAACTGTTGCTTCCAGCCTGTGTAAACCGAGTGTGTTAAACCCAAAATCAAAAATCTGGGTTAACGCTTCTGACATATAACCATTGCCGCAGTATTCTGTTTTTTGAGAATAGCCTATTTCTCCTTTAAAGTGTTCGGATACTATTCTCAAAATACCTGCGCTTCCTATAGGAGTATTGCATCCTTTTAAACAAATTATCCAGTTTATACCTGTTTCTGTGCTGTAAGAATCCAGTACTTTATTGAGCAGTTCTTCTGAATCTTCCAAACTCTTATGCAGTTCCAGCCCAGCAGCTTTAGCAATAAATTCATCGGATCTTATGTGATATATAAATTCAAGATCTGATCGTTCAAAAGCTCTCAGAATAAGGCGTTCGCTTTTTAATACTGGAAAATTGCTAAATACTTCTTTATTGATTTTCATGATTATATTCCTGTTCTTTATTGATTTTCATGATTATATTCCTGTTCGCATTGTATCATCCAGTTTACTCCGAATTTATCAGCCAAAGCACCAAATTTTGCGTTCCAGAATGTATCTTTAAACGGCATTGTTATTTTCCCGTCTACTGCCAGGTTATTAAAAAATCGTTCTGCCTCTTCGGGATTTTTAGAAGAGATATAAATATGGACATTATTATAGTTGAATATTTTCGGGCCCATCATACTGTCTGTTGCCATTATTACCGTATCTCCAAATTTAAGAGCGGAGTGGAGAATTTTATCTTTGAATTCCTGTGGTATTTCTATTGGTGAATTCTTATAAGCTATTAACTCAAGTTCACCTTGAAGTGCATCTTTGTAAAAAGTCATAGCTTCTTCACAGTTACCATAAAATATCAAATATGGATTGGATGTTGTTTTTTTATCGATATTCATTATTAATATCTTCCTGTTATATTTTTCTGACAAACTGAATTCCGTCTCTGATTGTCAAAAAAACATTTTCCACCCGTTTGTCGTTTTTGATTAAAGTATTCAAGTCTGCAATAATTTTGCCTTCTTCATCTTTCGGTTCAAGGACTTCACCTTTCCAAAGTACATTATCTATGATAATCAAGCCGCCTTTACGTGTTCGTTTTACAATTTCTTCATAGTAGTTAATATAGTTTACTTTATCAGCATCGATAAATGACATATCTATTTTTCTATCGATTTTTTTTATAGTTTCAACAGCAGGTCCCATATGGAGTTTAATTTTATGACCGTGTGAGCTTTTGTCAAATGCTTTCTGTGCTACTTGCTGCACTATTGTATTTATTTCACAAGTTATAAGCTCTCCGTCGTCTTGAAGTCCTTCCGCCATGGATAATGCTGAGTAACCGGTATAAGTACCTAGTTCAAGAATCAATTTTGGATTAAAAAGTTGTACAATCATCTTTAAGAAACGACCTTCTACTCTTTCTATAAGACAGTCTGGATGTTCCATCGTTTCTCTTGTTTCCTTTTCAAGTATTTGCAGCAGTTCAGGGGCTGGACTAGTGTGATTATAAGTGTATTTTTCAATTTCTTCTTTAATTAATTCAAGCATGACTAACTCCTGATGTTAATATTATAAAAAAACCAATACAAGAATAATAACTTAAAAGGTTAATCTTAATTTATCTACTATTATGACAGGTTTTCCCAGTTTTCTTTCAGGAAGGAAATCTCCATGGCAGTCAGAACCGCCTGAAATAAGAATATTGTTGGCATTACAGTAATCTATATAAAACTTTGTATCTTCATCTGTGCAATATGGAGAGAAACACTCAATTCCTTCAATGCCGAATTCCAGCCATTTATCCAGATCATTATAAGGTAGTCTTTTTCTCTTATTATAGGCGTTAGGATGTGCTAAAAATGGAGTTCCGCCAGCTTTTTTTATTATATCTATAACAAGTTCTGGTAAATTGAATTCCATTGAGCAGTTAAAATTTTTTGCCAGTTTTATTAAGTCTTCAAAACTGTTGATAATGCCCTCATCTATTAGAAAATTTATCGCCTTTGAACCGCCTCTGGATGGATTATTTTGATATCTTCTATATTTGTTTATACTGATATTTGAGTTGCCGGCAGCAAGATATTCAACAATATCATCATTATACTGTATCCAGATTTTACTATTTTTATCTATAAGTTTAAGAAATTCTTCGTTGTTATAATCAAAATCATATGAAGTTATGTGATAAATTTTACCTTCATAGCTGCAGGAAGATTCACATCCCATAATAAATCTGCCGTTGTAATTTTCTAAGTTATTCAACATTTTTAAAGCATTGGAGATGCTGTCATGATCAGTAATAGCAAACAGCGTGATATTCTTTTTTTTAACTTCACTCAACAGCTCATCAACATTATAGGTGCCGTCTGATGCATTAGTATGGATATGTAAATCAGCATACATGGTATTTTAGAACTCCATAATTTACTATTTAGATAAAATTATTACTTCATATTTCTTCGATAACTGTATTTTCCTGTATTCCTAAGTTATCAATTTTAAAATGTATTTTGTCTCCAATTTGAAGAAATGAATTTAATTCTATTCCAGTACCGGGGCCCGACCCCATTGATATAATATCGCCGGGATACAGCGTGAAAAACTGACTGCAATAGCTTACCGCTTCTTCAACTCCGTAAATATAATCTGATGTATTAAAATCCTGTTTTATTTTATTATTAACTTTAAGAACTACAGATAGATTGTAAGGATCTGTTAATTCATCTTTTGTTACAATATAAGGTCCAATAGGTGCAAATGAATCAAAACTTTTACCTATTGCCAGCTGTAAATGTTTTTCATTACGTTCAAATTGCCAGTATCTTTCAGATACTTCGTTTAACATGCAGTAGCCGAAAATATGTTTTAAAGCATTTTCTTTTTTTATATATTTACCTTTTTTACCTATAATGACTGCCAGTTCTGCTTCCCAGTCAACTTTTTTCCCTATTTTAGGATAAATGATATTATCATAAGGTCCATTCAGGGAGCTTGATGCCTTTAAAAAGAAAAAAGGTTCTTTCGGAAGTTTAAGGCCTAAGTTTTCTACATGAGCTTTTGAATTAAAACCAATGCATATTAGTTTTTTGGATTCGCTGATTGGCATTTTTAATGAAATATCGCTAATTTTTCCAGCTGTAGGCAATTTATTAATTCTTTGCTTAGCCAGATCGATTAACTCCATGTTCAAAGTATCTGGACTTATATCATTTATTATTGGAGATAAATCTTTAACTAGAGAACCTGCTAATATTCCTGGTCTTATGATATTTTCTTTCTGGTATCTAATGAATTTCATATTCTTTTCTTTTTTAGTCTTCTAAGAAGTTCTCCAATCCGTAATGAAGTTTATCTTTATTAATAACCTGTGTACAGGCAAGAACTATACCTTTTTTAAAAGACTCTCTGCTTGTAGTATCTGCTCTAATTGTTAAAAGTTCTCCAATTTCTCCGAAAATAACCTCTTGGTGCGCCAGAAATCCCGGTAGTCTGACAGAATGGATTGGAACATCTTTATAGTTTCCGCCTAAAGATCCTTTAATCATTTCGTGCCCTCTGTTTCTAGGAGCTATGTTATTTTCAGAAATGAGTTCAGCTGTTCTTACTGCTGTACCTGAAGGAGCATCCTGTTTTTTATCATGGTGGTACTCCAAGATTTCAACATTTTTCATATATTTTGCAGCTGCCTTGGAAAACTTCATCATAAGTACTGCTGTTAAGCAGAAATTAGGAACGATTATTCCACCTAAATCTTTATCTTTACATAGTATTGCGAGTTTTTCTACTTCAATTTCTGTCAGTCCGCTTGTCCCGATAACAGGAACGGAACCGGATTCAATTATTATTTTTGCATTACTATATACAGCTGAAGCAAGGGTAAAATCTAAAACAATATCCGGTTTTAGCTCAAGAATTTTATCTTTCAAACTGTCTTTAATATCGCATAAAGCAACGATTTCGAAAATTTTACTCTCTTGTATAGCTTCAGTTGATAATTTCCCCATTCTACCTTCGGCACCGTTAATAATAATTCTAGTTTTCATATTTTTCTTCTTTTCTATGTTGCAATAATCATTAGTGATTATTTGATTTTTCTATTTCAGTGTGCCAGATAAATAAACCTGACACAGTACATACTATACCGAATAATATCATAAAATAAATTGGAGTGCCTAAATTAATCATTTCTTTTGTATCACCTATTTTATCCAGCCAGCCTGTGCCGATATAAATACCGTTGCTGATGAAACAGAAACCTGAAAACATCCCCATGAAAAATTTGATTCTTGTTTTTCTGAAAATTAGATAAATAAATAGAGGAAAGAATACACCGATTACAGGACCTGCCCAAATATCAATTAGAGGATGTAGCGATCCACTTCTTATTGTCATAGAAAATCGCCACGGATACAATATTAATTTATCTATTTTTCCTCCGAATATCAACACTGATATAGCATGCCCAAATTCATGAACGACCATCATGGGCCACCATGAGATAATAATTGTCAGTATTATAATGAAGTATTTCTTATACAACTTGCATTTTCCTTAATATTAATGACAAAAGTTAAGTATTTTCTTTCATTTATAATATTGCAGTTTGAGTTCCTGCTCAACTGTTGGTCATGCTTTTTGTTTATTAATCCTGCTTATTGTGTTTTGCTAAGAGTTTATTTATCATTCCTATATTTCAAGATAACTGTATTGTCTTTAAATGTTCTGACTGATTCTAATCTTTTTGTATTACTGAATTTATTTAGATTGAGTGCAGATAAACCTCCTCCTAAAAAAATTGGTATAATTGTAATTATATATACGTCAAATAAATTCTTATTTTCAAATTTACTTATAAGTTGATTACCGCCGCAAACCCAAACTTTATCGTAATTTTTTCTGGAAAGCATGCTTATAATATTATCTGTTGTATCTGCAAACGAGTTAATATTATTATTTGGAGGTTCAGTTATTTTGTTATGAGTTATTACATATGTAGGTATACTATAAGGCCATTCACCGAATGAGAGTATTTGATCATAAGTATTTCTGCCCATAAGAATAGCATCAACACTGTTTAAAAATTCATCAAATCCTTTATCGGAAGTATCAATATTTTCCAGCCATTCAACATTTCCGTTACGATCTGCTATATAACCGTCTAGACTTTGAGCTAAATAAAATATAAATTTCATCAGAGAAGCATTAATTTTCTATAGTTATTTTATTAATTATAAATTTTTAGAAAGTAGTTCCGTTGAAACCCCAGTTTTGCCTTTCCATATCTGTGTAGTTTATGTAAACTCTATTTTTAGGAATAAGCAATTTCTTTTCGAGTAGACTGCAAAGTTTCGATGAAAGCTTTCTATTAATTTCCTGATTTAGACCGCCTAGGCTTTTTATTTCAATAAATGCAGAATTTCCCTGTACACCTGACATCATCATAGAAGTTTTCTCACAGGTAACCATCACATACTGTTCTGGTTTGCCTGTATATTCCGCAGTTAATGCAGAGAATAAAGGGAGTAGTTCTTTGTATTTACTTTTATCAATATCTTCTGAAATATGAACTCTGATAAGAGGCATTTATAAATTCTCCTTAAATTATAAATTAATTAACTTAATGCATCATTATATACATTGGATGCTTTGTGTTTGGTCTTGTCATATAGTTCAGCTGCTTTATCCTTTGTTGAATCGTAAGTGTCTAAAGTATAATCTTTAGAATCCTCATATATTGCTTTAGTTTTGGTTTTTGCAGTGTTATAGATTTTAACAGTGGATTTTTTTGTGGTATTGTAAGTAGATACAGCTTTCTTCTTTATCTTTTGCTGCTGCTCTTTAGAACATGCAGTAAAAATTAAACATGATATAATTAGAAGTAATAATAGTTTTAATACTCTCATTATTTTCTCTCAATTTGAGTTAATTCTGCTATTAAGTTTATTCCAGATCACTAATATCTTAACTTTTTTTGTTTTTTCAATACTTAAGAAGAAAACAGTATATATAAAACGTTCTGTTTTTTTTTGTGTATATTCTTTAAGTTGAAAATCTCTAGAAAATTAGAAGTTTAACTGCTAAAATTAAATTACTCTTGAACCTGACAAAAATTAGTTAAGATTTTAATTAGTCAGTAATGTGTAATATTTATTAGTACGGACAATAAACAAAATTCGGTTAGCTATGGTTAGTAAATATAGGTATACAGATAAAGAAAAAGATATTTTATTTGTTCTTTGCGTTTCTTTTTTTCTCACTTATCTGTTTTTTTTAGTAAATAATATATGTATAGCATTTAACCTTATTCATAATGTTGAAATGTTCCGAGAATCTTTTTTCTTTCAATTTTTCAATGTTGTTAGATGGATTGAGTTACTTGGTATGCTTATTATCGGAATTAAAGGTGCATATGTGAGTTATTCTAGGAATTTGCATCGTAAAACTCCGCTTTATGTTATACCTACGGCATTACTTTTTATTGTGATCTACAATCCTTTCTATATATTTATGTTTAATTTAACTGCATGGATGATCATTAATTTTTTAGTAGTATTAGTGGTCCTAAGCGGTTTAATAAGTGCAATGATCAAACATTAAATTAGCGAATTAACCATCTTTAATAGATCTAAACTTATTTGTCCTTATATCTAATGTTCGACTTTTAATTAACGATTGGCTCAATACTCAAGATATTAAGCCCGAATTTTATATTTATAACAGTACAAATATTATGAGCTAGAATTTTTCTAGCCATTCTATTTGTTAAATGCCACATATCTTT
>DASCNA010000098.1:0-56874 GCA_036011305.1 Victivallales bacterium | reverse complement strand
CCCTGAAGGCTTGTTCAAATCTGTGCTAAGTGACCATGCCCTGTATGCTACAGGTTTCTGCTTCGAAGCCAGCCATCCTTCTGAGCCTGGCCAAATGCAATCTATTCCATGAAAAAAGGCTGTTTGCTTGATAAAAAAGAAATATATAAAACAATCAACCATTTAAAGGAAATGGGAACTGAACATTTTGTACTGGGCTGCACTGAACTGCCAATAGTCTTTAAAAAATCGAATATAAATGAAAAATGTCTGGATCCGACAGCTATACTTGCTCAAAGTACTTTAAAATTTTTCAACAAGAGATTAAACAGCTCTATAGATTTATATTTATAAAACAAACATATAATATCAGTCAAATTTTAAATTATTTAGACTTTTAATATGTATATGTTCTATCCTGAAAAAGTGGTTTTTAATAATCAAAAGTGATATAATTTAAGATATTTTCTGTTTATCAAATAGCATATTGTTTTTTATTATATGATAAAAATAAAGAAAAAAAGAAGGGTTAAGTTAGTTTCAGCTTATATTATCGGTATATCCATAATATTAATATTTCTAATATTTTTATTAAGCTTAATTTCTACAAATTCTTTGATTTCATTAGGTCACTACGCAGAGAGAACAAATAAAAAAAATATAAAAGAAGAAACATATACATTAATTCTAGAAAACACTGAAGTACTCGGAAACAATATTAATTCAATATTCTCCGATACTCAAAACCTGGCCTCAATTTTATCAAAATTGACTATTTATTATATGAATAAACCTAATGCGTTAACACAAATATCAATCCCCTTTCCTAAAAGCCTAAACATTGAGAAGATTAACAATTATGATGTTTGCATAAATAGAAATACAAACACACTTTTCTGCTACTGGGATAATAATAATATTCCTAAAGAAAAAGAACATATTGCAAAATCTTCTACATATAATATGAAATTAATTGGGCTAATTGAAAAACTATACCCAATGTATCAATCAGTATGGGTAAATAATTTAAGAAAAGGATTTTTCATAAAATCACCTATTTCAACAAAAACGTTAAAAGACACTTCTAAATCCCTTTATTATATATATTTCAAAAAATTATTAAAAACAGCAGAAGCTGAACTTAAAAATAAATCTAAGAATAAAGCAATATGGACGCACCCTATTTCTGAAAAATTAAATAAAGATATAAGAATTGGTGTTCAGTATCCCATTTACTCCACTGATAATGCACTACTTGGATTTTCAGGCATTGATATCAACCTCGATCTTCTGTTAAAATCAATACTATCTTCTGACTTAACATTTCACCGCAGAAAAACAATTAAATTATGGGATCCTTTCTTGCTTATGAAAGATTCAACAATTGTTACTTTCCCAACATCTCTTTATAAGGAATTCGGCCTTGCTGATAATTTCAAAAAGAATTATATAAGATATAATTATGATACAAAACTTACAGATTCAAATAGAAATCTTGTTCTAAATTTATTCAAAAAATTTAAACGCTTAGATAAAGGCATTATTGAAATTAAGATTAACAATAAAAAATATCTTATTGCTTTCTCCAGACTGCCTGTTAATAATTGGATTTTTGGTTTCATAATACATTCTGACAAACTTTATGAAACCATAGCTGCGACAAATTTAAAAACAGAAAATATTATTCGTAAACAAATCACAAGTTTTATAGGTATTTCTGTTTTATTCTTTTTTGGAGCAATAGTAATTTCTGTTCTATTTTTTAAACGATTAGTATCATCTCCTTTGATTGAATTAAAAAATGTTATAAAAAAAATTGGAAAAGGTGTTTTCGACTGTGAGTTCAAAGCAAGAGGAATAATTGAACTTGTTGATTTATCCAGAGGCATTAAAGTTCTAGGAAGAGAGCTTACTGAATTTACTAATAATATTAAAGATGAAGCACAGGAAAGACAGGCTGTTGAAACAGAGTTAAATATTGCAGCCAAAATTCAGAGAAATATCCTACCTAAAATTAGTGCAAAATTTTTGAGAAAGGAAATTGAATTAGATGCTAAATTAATTCCTTCTAAAATTGTTTCAGGAGACTTCTATGATTTTTTCTATATTAATAAAGATAAACTTGTACTGATATTAGCAGATGTTTCGGGAAAAGGTATTTCTTCTGCATTTTTTATGAACATTTCAAAAGCAATGATAAAAAGTATTGCTCTTAAAGATAGATTTCATGACCCTGCAAGAATACTTGACAAAGTTAACAGAGAAATATCCAAAGATAATGAAGCATGTATGTTCCTTACTATATATCTGGCATTTTACGATTTAAAAACAGGTGTTTTTACATTCTCAAATGCAGGGCATCATGAGATAATAAAAACTGATTTGAATGGAAACATCTCTTATTTTGGCTTGCTTGGTGATCCTGCCTTATGCATAAACCCCACTATAAACTATAAAGTAGGTCAAATAACTTTAAACAAGGGGGATACTATCGTTCTATATACAGATGGTATTTCTGAGGCTGTTAATCCCCAAAACGAAGAATTTGGAGAAGAAAAAATAGCAGATATTATCAGTATTAACTGCAAAGAATCCCCAAAAACTCTAAATACTGAAATATTAAGAGATATTATAAAATTCGAGCAGGGAGCAAGATTTGATGATATAACTCTGCTTACTTTAAATAGAAAAAAATAAACTATGTCCACAAATACTGTCAAGCAAAATATAATCAAATTTTACTGTTCAATAAAAGATATAAAGAAAGATACTATTTTACATAGTAAAGACGGCTCTGATCTGGATAAAATCTATTTCAAAATGATGAATCTTATTCCTTCAAATTATCCAAATTCTAAGCTTGATTTATTATTACAGGACCAGAAAATTATTGAGGCACTAAGAATAATTGATGCATATTATACCACCTACAGTATCAGAAAAGAGTTTGAACTTGCTCATTTTATAATCAAATCTGATAATCCGTGGAAAACACTCAAGAATTATAAATACTACTCTAATTATGTAAAATTAATAGGAGCAGAATTTAAAGGAGCCAGATTAAATAAAGGGGATAATGCTTTATTTTTAGGAAGTGGCCCCTGCCCACTGACTCCAATACTTTTAAACTTTTTGTATGGTATAAACTGTACAGGAGTCGATCAGGATGATGATGTTGTCAAAATTTCTTTAGAATTGCTCAATTCATTAGAACTCAATAAAAATATTAAAATATTAAATGGAAATCACTATAACTCGTCTTTTTTTGATAATTGGGACATTATCATGGTTGGAGAGTCAGTAAGACCTAAAAATGAATGTTTTGAGCACCTCTCAAAAATTTTAAAACCTGGAATTGTTGTTTCCCACAGAATAAATGAAAAAGGATTCAAAAGAATTCTTGAAACGCCTTTTTTCCATTTACCTCAAAATTTTCAATTACTGTCAAAAATTTATCCTGGTTTACCCGTATATAACACTGCCATATTTTATAAAATAACCTAAGTAATATGCTCGGACATTATAGCCCGAGCATAGAATAGGAAAATATCTGTTTATTTAGTAATTTTTATATAACAATGAGTATCATTTATTTCAACTAACTCTTTTTCGGAATCTGAAGAGTATTCCACTAGTTCATTTGTAAGTGTTTCTGTTTTTATATAATCTGCAAAATTTATAAGAGCCTTCTTATATTTATCCTGTACAGAAAAACTTATTTTTATTCTATCAGCAACTTCAAGATCCATTTCTCTTCTCATGTTCTGTATTTTGCTGACAAATTCTCTGGCAAAACCTTCTTCTTCCAATGCTTTATCGATATTTGTATCAAGAGCAACTGTTATATCATTTTCTGTAGCAACTGTCAAACCTTCCTTTTCTTTTCTGAATATCATTACATCATCTCTGCCAATATCCAAACTCTGTCCGGAAGCTAGATTTAAAGTAATTGATTTTCCATCAAAGATATCAGAAATTTGCTCAGCTGTAAATTGTGAAATCATACCTGCGACTTCTTTCATATCTCTACCGATACGAGGGCCTAATGTCTTAAAGTTTGCTTTACTGCTTCTAACAACCAATTCTTCTTCATTATCTTTGAATTCTACAGATTTAACATTCAATTCTTCCATGATAATGTTAGAAGTTTCGTGTAATAACTGCTGAATTTTTTTATCAGGAGTTATTATAACAACTTTACTTAGAGGCTGCCTAACTTTGAGTTCTCTCTTAATCCTTAAGTAACGTCCTAATGAAACAGCCCTCATTGTATGATCCATCTGTTCTTCTAAATTAATATCTCTTAATGATTCATCAACTTCAGGATAATCACAAAGATGGACAGATTCAGGCATTTCATCAGTTTTTAAATTCTGATATATCTCATCAGTTATAAAGGGGATAAAAGGACATGCTGTTTTAACAAATGTAACCAAAACATAATGAAGTGTCTGATAAGCTTCGTTTTTATCCTGATCATTCTGACTTTTCCAGAATCTTCTTCTACTTCTTCTAATGTACCAGTTAGTCAGATCCTGTATAAATGATTCAAACCTATTAGCAGCTTTCTGAAGACGATAATCATCCATGCTGTGTCTAATTTCTTCAACCATATCGCAAAGAGAAGAAAGTACCCATTTATCCAATGGATTAGAAAGATTTTTAGGTGCTTTAACTTCACCCTTTGCAGGTTCCCAGTTATCAACTCTGGCATATGTTGTAAAGAAACTGTATGAGTTCCATATAGGCAGAATAACATTTCTTAGTTTTTCTTTTACCCCTTCTTCTGTAAACTTAAGATCATCACCTCTAACTACAGGTGATCCCAGCATAAATAAGCGTAATGCATCTGCGCCATATTTATTTATAATTGACATGGGATCAGGATAATTTTTTTTGCGTTTAGACATTTTCTGTCCATCATCAGCAAGAATTAATCCATTAACAACAACATTTTTAAAAGCAGGTTTATCAAATAATGCAGCACCAAGCACAACTAATGTATAAAACCATCCTCTAGTTTGATCTAAACCTTCAGCAATAAAATCAGCAGGATAATTTTTATCAAACCACTCTCTGTTTTCAAACGGGTAATGCTTCTGAGCATAAGGCATAGATCCGCTTTCAAACCAGCAGTCAAGTACCTCAGGCACTCTTTTCATAACACCATTACCTGAAGGTGATTTAATTTCCAAATCATCTACAAAGTGCTTATGTATATCATCTATTTTTTCACCTGTAAGTTTTTCCAGTTCTTCAACAGAACCGACAGCAATGGATTCACCTGTCGCTTTATTCCGCCAGATAGGCATTGGGCATCCCCAGTAACGGTTACGGCTAATAGCCCAGTCTCTTGCATTTTCCAGCCATTTTCCAAAACGGCCATCTTTAATATGTTCAGGTACCCATGAAATCTGACTGTTGGCATTTAACATTTTTTCTTTGATTTTATCTATGCGAACAAACCAGGTTGACACTGCTCTGTAAATCAAAGGTGAATCATCTCTCCAGCAATGTGGATAACTATGTTTGATTGTTCCGCGATGAACCAGTTTTCCTTCAATTTTCAATTGCTTGATTATATCTTTATCACAATCTTTAACATATCTTCCATGGTAATCTGTAACACTCGAAAGGAATTTACATTCAGCGTCAATAGGACAAACTTCAGGGACACCATGTTTTTTGCCTGTTGCAGAGTCATCTTCGCCAAATCCTGGTGCAGTATGAACAACTCCAGTTCCATCACCTGCGTTTACATAATCTGCAGTTACAATTCTAAAGGCTCCTTCTTCTTTTAGATCTTCAAAATAAGGAAAAAGTGGTTCATACTTTCTATCAAACAGATCTTCGCCTTTAAATCTTGCAATAATTTTAACGTCATCTAAATCTTTATAATAAGCACTCAGCCTAGACTCTGCAAGAATATATAAAGAATCACCATCAGCTATTTTTACATAATCAATATCTGCTCCAACAGCAAGAGCTAAATTTGAAGGTAGTGTCCATGGAGTCGTAGTCCATGCCAGATAATAACAATTCTCTTCATTCAGAGCCTTAAATCTCACTGTTATAGCAGGATCATTAACTTCTGAATAGCCCTGATTAGCTTCGAAATTTGATAAAGGAGTTGAACATCTTGGACAATAAGGAAGTATTTTATAACCTTCATAAACCAATCCTTGATCCCATAACTGTTTAAAAACCCACCAAATAGATTCCATATAATTTTTATCCATAGTTTTATAACCACGGCTAAAATCGACCCAGCGTCCCATCCTACCGACAACGCGTTCCCATTCCTTTGTATATCTTAAAACAATTCCTCTGCAGGATTCATTAAACTTACCTATTCCATAATCTTCAATATCTTTTTTACCTGAAAGGTTCAGCTCCTTTTCCATTTCATATTCTACGGGTAATCCATGACAGTCCCAGCCGAAAACTCTATCTACATATTTTCCTCTCATTGTCTGATATCTTGGAATTACATCTTTAATAGTACCGGCAAGTAAATGACCGTAATGAGGTAAACCTGTTGCAAAAGGAGGTCCGTCATAAAAAACAAACTCTTCACATTCTTTACGGCTTTCTACTGATTTTTGAAATATTTTATTCTCCTGCCAATTTTTCAGAACACCTTCTTCGAGTTCCGCAAAATTAGCCTTACTTTTTACAGGTTTAAACATTTTTAAATTATCCTCAATATACTGAAACAGAAACATTGTTTATTTTATAATAATCATAAGCTTATAAATTTAATTGTTTTTTTTAATATTTCAATACAAAAATTAATTAAGGAGATAAGCTAATGCTGTTATTACATGTTTTAGTAAAGTAAATATGCTTATTTATAAGCATAATTGGAAAAGGATGTAAAATTTAAATAAATGATCAGAACTAATTTGCACTGAATCTGAGCTTTATTTTTTCATCAACTTTAATAAGGTCATCTGTTATCACTGAAGCAGTTAAAATTAAATTATTTTTGCAGTTAATGTTTATTGCTGCAATATATCTGTTATTATTTATATGAATTTCGCCTCTGTATTTTCCTATTGGAGGCAATAAACCATGCTCAAGTTGACATTCCACTATTTTAGTATTGTCAATATATTTATTGGCAATACTTAAAACATGTCCGTCCATAAAATATTTTGTCCCAAGCATTTTTTCAGCTAAAGAAAAATTCCCCTGTCCAAGAGCTTTCCTTATTGATGTACTGGATACAATCTGATGCCCAAGATACACTTCATCTACAGGAATAAAATCAAAATCACATTCTGATGAAACCTGTTTTAAAAATTCCCTGTTACCCAATCCATTAGCTCCAAACTTCCATTTACTTCCAACACATATCCCTTTTAAATTTAAATTCTTGCTATATGTAAGATACTTTATGAAATCAAATGGAGACAAAGATGAGAATTCCTTTGAAAACAGAATCGTTATTATTGCTTTAATTCCTAACCCATATAGTATTTCTGCTTTAGCATCAGCAGATCTAAGAAAAGAAATATCTGTTTCATGAAGCAAAACCTGTCTTGGGTGAGGGGAAAAAGTAATCAGAACAGGAGTTGAATTTAGTTTCTCAGACATTTTTATAAGGTTCTTTATAAGCTTTCTATGCCCTAAATGAATTCCATCAAAAACACCAATTGCAGCAACAAAGTCTATTATATTATACTGTTTTAATTTTGATATATGATCTAATTTTAATATATTTTCCAATTCCATAAATTTAAAAAGCCTTTTAAAAAGGCTTATGTGATTTTAATTAATATTTTATCATTAACAATTATTTCTAAACTCTTTCTATATTAGCACCTAAATTCTGAAAATCTCTTATGAAATTTGGATATGTGACAGAAATTTCTTTGGCATTTTCAATTATTGTTTCACCTTCCAAGGCCATTCCGGCAACAGCTAATGCCATAATTATTCTATGATCGCCATGCCCATTTACTTTTGCTGCATGTAAATTGGATTTTCTAATTAGCAATCCATCCTCTAACTCTTCAATATTACCCCCCATTTTTTTAAGCTCCTGAGCCATTGCTGCAATACGGTCAGTTTCTTTTATTCTTGCATGAGGAGCATTACTCAGTATTGTTTTACCTCTTGCGAAACATCCTGCAACAGACATAATAGGCAATGCATCAGGAATACTATTCATATCAAGATCAATGTCCCCAAGAAGACCATATTTCTTATATACATTGACTACTGAACGTGATTTTGTTATCTTCATCCCCATTTTTTCCATATAGGAAAAAACCTTTTTATCACCTTGCTTATCTGTAAAATCAAGATTTTTTATTTTTATGTTACTATCAGTAACAGCAGCAGCAACAAGGGGAAAAGCTGCACTTGAAAAATCTGCAGGAATTACCTTATTAAAAGCTCTGTATTTCTGCCCACCTTTTACAGTAAAGGTTGAATAATCAGGATCATTATCATATTCAATTCCTAAAAATTTCAACCAATCTAAAGTTACATCTAAATAAGGTTTCTCATTGAGGTTAATAACATATATTTTAGTATCGCTTTTTGCTAAAGGAGCTCCGTATAAAAGAGCTGAAACAAATTGAGATGATTTCCCCTCTACAATTGTTTCACCTCCGAGGATAGGACCTTTTATAGAAATAGGACATTTCCCGCCTTCAGCAGCTGTAATTTTTGCCCCTAATTTCTGTAATGCTGAAACCAATGTTCCCATTGGTCTTCCACGAAGCGAACTGTCACCATCAAAACATATTTTCAATGATGAAGTAGCAGCAACTCCGGTCATAAGCCTTAGTGTCGTACCCGAATTACCGAGGTCAATAATTGCATCTCCGCAATTAGTTAAATTTCCTCCAGTACCTGTAATTTTCCATATGAGCATATCATTCTCATAAGAATCTACAAATTCTGCTCCTAGTTTTCTTGCTGCATATAGACATGATTCTGTGTCATCAGAAACTAAAGGGTTTTTGATTGTAGATTCACCTTTTGCCATCAAAGCAGCAATTATTCCCCTAATCGTGTGAGATTTAGATCCTGGAATTTGGATTTCGCCATTCAACTTTGATTTTGTAACTTTAATTTTCATAATTAGCTCTTCTTATATCTATATACTTAATTTTGGTGCGTGTCTATGATACTCTTGGATACTGCAAACGTCTAAGCGTTCAATGTTTTTTAACGCTTTAAAACCTTCAATAGCAGCTGCCAATCCTGTAAACGTAGTCATTAAAGGGATACCGTCAGCTACAGCTTCTGAACGCAATACGATTTCGTGAACTTTATGAGAAGGCCCTGTTGAAGGAATGTTAACTATCCAGTGGAGATTATTTTCTTTAATAAGATCTATGGTATCTGGATGCCCTTCTCCCAATGAAAAAACAGGTATGGTTTTTATTCCTCTATCATATAAATAAGTCGTAGTATCAAGTGTTGTGTAAATCTTAAAACCCAAGTTAATTAAATCTTCTACTAAAGAGATAACTTCTCTATCATTTTTTATATCACCAGGGCATATACTGAAAAGAATTTTCTCTTTTGATAAAGATGGAGGATTATTTTGGCAGGCTAAGAGGGTTTTTAAATATGAAATACCCGAGCTGAAATCTATCCCCATCACTTCTCCAGTAGATTTCATTTCAGGACTCAAAACAACATCAACTCCCTGAAATTTATTAAATGGAAAAACTGCCTCTTTTGTCGAAACATGTTTAGGTATATATTCTTCTGTATATCCTATCTCATCAAGCTTCTTACCAGCCATCACAAGAGATGCTATTTTTGCTATAGGAACTCCTATTGATTTACTAACAAAAGGAACAGTTCTTGATGCTCTGGGATTTACTTCAAGCACATAAACGGTTTTATCTTTAATTGCGTATTGGATATTCATCAGCCCGCAAACATTAAGTGCATTGGATAGAGCGTAGGTATGAGATCTAATTGTCTTGAGTACATCATCAGAAAGAGTCATGCTTGGTATCATACATGCAGAGTCTCCTGAGTGTATACCTGCCAGCTCAATATGTTCCATTATTCCGCCAATAACAGATTTTTCTCCATCTGATAAACAATCAACATCAACCTCCACTGCCCCGTCAAGATATTGATCAATTAACACCGGACGATCTTCAGACACCTCAATCGTCTCCTGCATATATTTTCTTAAATATTTTTCCTTGTACACAATCATCATTGACCTTCCCCCTAGCACATAAGAAGGTCTAACTAAAACAGGATAACCAATTTTTTCAGCAACTTTAACAGCATCATCTTCATTATAAGCAATACCATTTTCAGGCTGTTTAATATTAAGTTCATTAATTAATAGTTGAAATTCATTTCTATTTTCAGCTGCATCAATATTATCCGGTGTTGTTCCTATAATTTTAACACCGTTTATTTCCAGCTCTTTAGCCAAATTAAGAGGTGTTTGTCCGCCAAACTGAACAATAACTCCGTCACATTGCTCTTTGTCATAAATGTTAAGAACATCCTCAAGAGTTAAAGGCTCAAAATAAAGTTTATCACTAGTATCATAATCTGTGGAAACGGTTTCTGGATTACTGTTGACCATTATAGTTTCAAAACCTGCTTTTTTTAAAGCAAAACTTGCATGAACACAGCAGTAATCAAACTCAATCCCTTGCCCAATTCTATTTGGCCCTCCTCCTAAAATCATAATTTTCTTTTTATCGTTGCGCTTACATTCATCTAATTCTCCATAAGATGAATAATAATAGGGAGTGTATGCCTCAAATTCTCCCGCGCATGTATCCACTAGATTATAGCATGGAATAACACCTAATAATTTTCTTTTCTCTCTAACTTCAATTTCACTTGTATTCAGTAGAAAGGCAATTTGTCTGTCTGAATATCCAAATTCTTTAATTTGAATAAAAAGAGGCCTGTCATTAGATAGTTCATCTAATGTTTTTTTTGACATAATTTCATTTTCAAATGCAGAAAGTTCGTGCATATGGCGTAAAAACCAAATATCTATATTTGTCAATTCATGAACTTTATTTATGCTCCATCCACGTTTAAAAGCTTCTCTGATATAGAAAAATCTAAACGCGTTTGGCCGTATTAATTCTGCTTCCACATGATCATCTGAACTTGAGTTATATTCACTGTCTTTTCCATCAGCTCCAAAACCATATCTACCAATTTCAAGAGAACGCAAAGCTTTTTGCAAAGACATCTTAAAAGTTTTGCCAATACTCATTGTTTCTCCTACAGACTTCATCTGAGTCGTCAAAGTAGAGTCAGCTGTTGGAAATTTTTCAAAAGCAAAACGCGGTATTTTTGTAACTACATAATCTATACTTGGTTCAAAACAGACTGGAGTTTCACGTGTTATATCATTATTCAGTTCATCAAGAGTATAACCAACAGCCAGTTTAGCAGCAATTTTAGCAATAGGAAAACCAGTTGCTTTTGAAGCTAACGCACTTGATCTTGAAACACGCGGGTTCATCTCTATAACAATCATTTTTCCATTATCTGGGTTCAATGCCCATTGTACATTTGACCCACCAGTTTCGACTCCTATCGCTCTCATCACATCTAATGAAGCATCCCGCATTTTCTGATATTCTCTGTCTGTAAGTGTCTGAGACGGAGCAACTGTAATGCTGTCTCCGGTATGCACACCCATAGGATCAACATTTTCAATAGTACAAACAATTACAGCATTGTCTTTTCTATCTCTCATTACCTCAAGTTCGAATTCTTTCCATCCAAGTAAGGATTCTTCAATGAGTACCTCATTATTAGGGCTTGCATCTATACCTTTGGTAACAATATATTTAAACTCCTCTAAGTTATAAGCAATACCGCCACCGGTTCCACCTAAAGTAAAACCAGGACGAATTATTAAAGGAAATTTTCCAATTTCATCAGCAATTTTGTAAGCTTGATCCAACGTATAAGCTGAAGCACTTTGCGGAACATTCAGACCTATTTGTTTCATTGTTTTTTTAAAAAGGTCTCTATCTTCAGCTTTGCGAATGACTTCGGCTTTTGCGCCTAGCATTTCTATCCTATAGTAATCCAAAATTCCTGAATCATATAATTCCAGCGAAAGATTTAAAGCTGTCTGCCCACCGAGAGTTGGCAGTATCGCATCAGGTCTCTCTCTTCTAATTATTTCATGGAGAATGTCTTTTCTTAAAGGTTCAATATAAGTTCTGTCAGCAAATTCAGGATCCGTCATAATAGTTGCAGGATTACTATTCACCAAGACAATTTCATAACCTTCTTCTTTTAAAGCTTTACAAGCCTGCACACCTGAATAATCAAACTCACAAGCCTGTCCAATTACTATTGGCCCAGATCCTATAAGCATTATTTTTTTTATATCTTCTCTCTTTGGCATTGCTTTCCTTAAAATATAAATTTATGGATCTAAATACTCTGATTACTTACTCATTAATTCCTTAAAATGATTAAAAAGATAGGAGGGATCGTGTGGCCCAGGCGCTGCCTCAGGATGGTATTGAACTCCAAATACAGGTTCTGTTTTGTGTTTTACTCCTTCAACTGTATTATCATTTAAATTAATGTGAGTAACATCTAATTTTGTGTTACCAATTGAACTAATATCTATAGCATAATTATGATTTTGAGAAGTTATCTCAACTTTTCCTGACATTAAATTTTTTACTGGATGATTGCAGCCATGGTGTCCAAATTTCAATCTATAAGTTGATGCTCCACAGGCTAATGATAGTAATTGATGCCCAAGACATATTCCCATAACAGGGACTTTACCAATAATTTCTTTTACAGAATTTACTGCATATTGAACAGCAGCTGGATCTGCTGGACCATTTGACAAAAAAATCCCATCAGGTTTATAAGTTAATATTTCTTTTATATCTGTATGTGCAGGTACTACTTTTACATTAATTCCGTGTAGACGGAGGTTTCTTAAAATATTCCATTTAATACCGAAATCATATGCTATTACATTAAAATTTGCTTCAGGAAGAGATTCACATACTCCCCATGAGTTTGATAAATTCAGATCATTCCAATTATATATATTTTCACACGTAACCTTTGAAGCATAATCCTGATTATCAAGTCCAATCCAATTTTTAGCATTTTCAATACATTGTTCATCTTTTATATACTCTCCAGAACAATGAATAAACGCTTTCAATGTACCTTCTTTTCTTAATTTATCAGTTAAAGCCCTTGTATCGATTCCTGCTATTCCAGGTATATCATTTTTAAATAAAAATTTATTTAAACTTAATTCAGATCTCCAGTTACTGGGCATATTAATATTATTTACTATTAGCCCTCTTAGGAACATACCCCTTGATTCAAAATCAGATTGATTAATACCTGTATTACCGATTTCAGGATAAGTCATTGTCACAATTTGACCTGCATAGGAAGGATCAGTAATTATTTCCTGATATCCAGTTAAACCAGTATTAAAAACAACTTCCCCAAGCTTATCAACTTCTGCTCCAATAGAATAACCTCTGAAGACAGATCCGTCTTCAAAAGCCAATACTGCATTTTTTTCTCTTTTTAATTTCCAGTTATAATTACAATCCATTAATTATTCCCAATATAATAAAATTAATTATTTTTATATTTTGAAGCAGCATCAATAAATTTTTTAAAGAGCGGATGCGCCTTTAGCGGTGTTGATTGAAATTCTGGATGAAATTGACATGCTACAAACCATGGATGCTCTTTTATTTCTACTATTTCTACCAGTTTCCCATCAGGGGACATACCTGAAAGAAGAAATCCGTTTTCTGTTAGTACATCAACGTATTTTGTATTAAATTCATATCTGTGCCTATGCCGTTCATAAACTGTTTCGCTATTATAGGCTTCGGAAGCAAAAGTGTTTTCTTTAATTACACATGGATATGCTCCGAGACGCATTGTCCCTCCTTTAGCAGTAACCAATTTCTGTTCTTCCATCAAATCAATTACTGGATATTCTGTATTCCCGCTGAATTCAGCGCTATGGGCAGTTTTCATATCACAAACATTTCTTGCAAACTCAATTGTCGCACAATGCATTCCAAGGCAAATTCCAAAGAAAGGTATCTTATTTTCTCTCGCATAATTTACTGCATTAATTTTTCCTGCAATTCCTCTTGCGCCGAAACCGCCGGGAACCAATACACCATCTACATCACTAAGTAATTTTTCAGCTTTATTTTTTTCGAGCTCCTCAGACTCGATCATCCTAACATTAACTCTCATGTTATTTGCAATCCCCCCATGAGTTAATGCTTCATAAATACTTTTATAAGCATCTTTTAAACTGATATACTTACCAACGACAGCAATCTCCACTTCACCTTTTGATGGGGAGATGACTGTATCAATCATTTTCTGCCATTCAGCAAGATCAATTTCTTTTTCAGGAAGCTGAAGTTGCTGAAGAATGAATTTATCCATATTCTGTTTAGCCAATTCAAGCGGAACTTCATAAATTGAATTTTCCACATCTTGTTCAGCTATAACAAGTTCTTTTTTTACATTACAAAACAGAGATAATTTTTCAAAATGATCATCTTCCATCGGTTTTTCACATCTGCAGACAAGAATATCTGGTGTTATACCAATTTCTCTCAATATCCCTACGGACTGCTGTGAAGGTTTTGTCTTCATTTCACCGGCCGCTCTAAGGTATGGAACTAAAGTTAAATGTATAAAAAGTGCATTTTCTCTTCCTATTTCCTGTCCATACTGCCTAATCGCTTCTAGAAAAGGTAATGATTCAATATCTCCAGCAGTACCTCCAATCTCTGTTAAAGCTATGTCAACATCTTCGGAGTCAAGAGTAGATATTGCTCTTTTAATTTCATTTGTGACATGAGGAATCACCTGGACAGTTTTTCCAAGGTACCCTCCCTCTCTTTCACGCTTGATCACAGAGCTGTAAATTCTACCTGTAGTATAATTGCTCGATTTTTTACATGTAATTCCGGCAAATCTTTCATAATGACCGAGGTCAAGATCTGTCTCTGCTCCATCTACTGTAACATAAACCTCTCCGTGCTGATAAGGAGACATAGTTCCAGGATCGACATTCAGATAAGGATCTAATTTTTGCATTCTAACTCTATAGCCTCGCTGTCTGAGTAGCATTGCTATAGATGCAGCAGTAATTCCTTTACCTAATGATGAAACTACTCCGCCAGTAATAAATATATGTTTTGTCATTTCTTCTTCTGATACCTTAATTTTAAAAATTACTAAATCTATTTTCGGATTTTATATTTTTCAGTGTTTTCAAATTTGTAATTTAAAATCCGATGTTTAATACGCTCTTTCATCCTTATTTTCTACAAAATTGATAAAAGATTTGTTAACTACAACATTACCGCCGGGTGTCGGATAATTTCCTGTAAAATACCAATCGCCGTTATGATCCGGACATGCTTTGTGTAAATTATCTATACTTTGAAAAATAAACTTTACTCTGCTACTCATTCCGGGAGGAGAGACTAATTCAGAAATCTTATCAGAAATTTCCTCAGCTGTAAAAGGTTTATAAATTTCTTTTACATGATTAACTGCTTCATTGGTCGGAACTTCTTCATCATTTTTTGCCTTTAGATATACTTCTTCAATCAGCCCCTCATTTCCTGTTTCTTTTAACAATTCTATAGCTGCTTTAAAGGCTATGAAATCTCCAAGTTTTGCCATATCAATACCATAACAGTCAGGATATCTTATTTGTGGTGCAGAAGATACGATGACAATTTTCAAAGCACCAAGCCTATCTAAAATTTTCAAAATACTATTCTTCAGTGTTGTTCCTCTAACTATTGAATCATCTATAGCAACCAGAGTATCAACACCTGTATTTATAGTTCCATAAGTTATATCATACACATGAGCTACAAGGTCTCCCCTATGTATATCATCAGTAATAAAGGTTCTTAATTTAACATCTTTTACAGCAATTTTTTCAAATCTGGGTTTAACGCTAAAAAGTTGATTTATATCTTCCTGGGATAATTTCCCATTTTCTTTTTGAATTATACTTCTTATATTTTCATTACAATAATCAGTCACAGCACTAGTCATTCCATAAAAACAAACCTCTGCAGTATTGGGAATATAAGAAAAGACGGTGTTTTTAAGATCATAATTAACCTCTTTAAGTACTTTTGGAGTGATGAGTCTGCCTAACTGTTTTCGTTCTCTGTAAATATCATAATCAGACCCTCGTGAAAAATATATCCTTTCAAATGAACAGGCTTTTCTCGGTAGGCTTTTAATAAATGGTTCTTCACTGATTTTACCGCTTTTTCTTATTATTAACGCATGTGCCGGTGTTAGCTCTTTTATAGAGTCCAATTTCAGATTAAAAGCAGTTTGGATAGGTGATCTTTCAGAAGCGACCACTACAACTTCTTCATCTTTATAATAATAAGCCGGCCTAATACCTGCAGGATCACGGAAAACAAACGCATCTCCATGTCCGATAAGCCCTGAGATTACATAGCCTCCATCCCATTTTTTACATGCTTCTTCCAATATTTTTAAAATATTAATATTTTTTGCTATAAGCGAAGAAATTTCCTTACTGCTATATCCGCGTATTTTATATTCTCTTACAAGCTCTTCATTCGCATCATCTAGAAAATGACCTATTTTTTCGAGCATTGTAATAGTGTCAGTCATATCTTCAGGGTGCTGTCCGATATTAATTAATATCTCAAATAATTCATTAACATTAGTCAAATTAAAATTGCCAGCTAATATCAGTGTTCTTGAAGGCCAGTTATTTTCTCGTTTTACAGGATGGCATGCTGATATTGTATTAGTTCCATAAGTACCATATCTCAAATGCCCCAATAATAACTCTCCACAAAAGTTAATATTATTTTTCAGCCATTCAACATCATTAAAATGTTCTCCATATTTCTTACGTTTTAAATCAATTTCTTCTGTAATTGAATCAAAAATATCCTTAATAGGACTTGCAGCAGCTGACCTTAATCTCGAGATATATCTTGTCCCAGGCTCTAAGTCAAATTTAATAGAGGCAATTCCTGCGCCATCTTGCCCTCTATTGTATTGTTTTTCCATCAAAAGGCATAATTTATTAATGCCATAAAATGGGGTATTATATTTTTTTAGATAATAGTCAATAGGCTTTAATAGACGAATTAAAGCTATTCCGCATTCATGTTTTATTGCATCACTCATAAAAACATTGCCAATACTGTATTCATTTTTCTAATAAATAATTATCTATATGTCTTGCTGTAATCTTACCGGCTTCAAGTGCTCGAACGACTAACGAAGCACCTGATACAATATCCCCCGTTGCAAATACATTTTCAAGCCCTGTATTTCCTAATTCATTTACAATTACATTAGTTCTTTTATCCTGTTCTACTTCCAACTGTTTTAATATCTTCATTTTTTCCGGTCCTATAAATCCCATAGATAAAAAAACAACATCAGCTTCAATTGAAAATTCAGTCCCTGGAATCTCTTTCATAGCAACCGGCAACCCTCTCTCTGAGAACTCCCACTCAACTTTTACAGCATTGATTTTAGAGACTTTTCCATCAACTCCTTCAAAACTTTTAGACATTACACTCCATAATCTCTCGCATCCTTCCTTATGGCTTGACGAAGTTCTAAGTTTATATGACCACTCAGGCCACGGTGTTCCTTCACTCCTAATTTCAGGTGGTTTAGGCATAATTTCTATTTGAGTCACTGATGATGCGCTCTGCCTATTTGAAGTTCCAACACAGTCTGAACCGGTATCCCCTCCGCCAATTACAACTACTTTTTTATTTCTAACAGATATTTTATTTGATGAAAATTCTTCATTACTTACTTCTTTGTTCTGCATAGTTAAAAAGTCCAGTGCAAAATATATATTATCATACATTTTACCGGGTATATTTAAATCACGCGGCTTCCTTGCTCCTGAAGCCAAACATATTGCATCAAATTTTTTTAACAGGTATTTAGCTGTAATATCAGAACCTACGTCAATTCCTGTTTCAAATTTGATTCCCTGCTCACCCATAAGCTTTATTCTTCTTTCTATTATTCTTTTATCAAGCTTAAAGTCAGGAATACCATACCTTAGCAAACCGCCGGGGAACTTATCTCTTTCATAAATTGTAACATTATGCCCAAGTTTATTTAACTGGTTTGCAGCAGAAAGTCCCGAAGGCCCCGAACCAATTACGGCTACCTTTTTATCAGTTCTTTTCTTTGGGATATATGAACTAATGTAATCGCTTGCAAAACCTTTCTCAACTAAAGCAACTTCAATTTGTCTAATTGAAACTGGCGAGGAAGAAATTCCTGCAGTACAAGCTGTTTCACAGGGGGCAGGGCAAATTCTTCCTGTAAATTCAGGAAAATCATTTGTTGATAATAATATATTTAATGCCAGTTTCCAAAAGCCCCTATACACATATTCATTCCATTCTGGAATTAAATTCCCCAAAGGACAACCGCAGCCATGACAGAAAGGGATACCGCAATCCATACATCTGGCAGCCTGTTCCTGTATCTCTTCATCATTTAAAACTCTTTCTACTTCCTTAAAATCCTTGAGCCTTTGTTTTACATCTCGATAATCCGGTTCTTTTACATCAATTTCAATAAAACCCTTTGCTTTTCCCATTATTTCACCTACAAAAATTATTTAATCATTAATTATTTATTACCATTCTTTCAATTTTCTCATCTTCCTTCATCATCTGTCCAAGTACTTTTCTATATTCCATAGGAAATACTTTTATAAATTTTGGAAGGGCGTTATCCCAGTCTTCCAAAATATCTTTGGCTTTCTGACTTCCGGTATAAATATAATGATTATTTATCATCTTCTTAAGTTCATTAATATTTTCCTCTAATGTGACTGTCTCAAGGTCAACCATGCTGAGATTGCACATCTGATCAAATAAATTCAGTTCATCATAAACATAAGCTAATCCACCACTCATTCCAGCACCAAAATTACCACCTGTGCTACCTAATACTACGACTCTGCCTCCAGTCATATATTCACAGCAATGATCTCCAACAGATTCTACAACAGCCTTCGCTCCGCTATTTCTAATTGCAAATCTTTCCCCAACCATTCCGTGAATATACATTTCTCCGTCAGTAGCTCCATATAACATAACATTGCCGGCTATTGTATGCTGAGATGGATTAAATGTTATATTTTCATAAGGTCTTATTATAATTTTACCTCCGGACAAACCTTTCCCGACGTAATCATTCGCTTCCCCTATAAGGTTAAATGTTATCCCACGAGCTAAAAATGCACCAAAGCTTTGCCCTGCGCATCCTTTGAACGTCAAATTTATTGTATCATTTGGAAGTCCTTTATTTCCGTATTTTTTTGCTACATGATAAGAAATCATAGTCCCAACTGTTCTGTCTGTATTTGCGATAGAATATTCATACGATACTTTTTCTCCCGTACGTATATTTCCCCCTATAGCTTTTAAAATTACATTATCATAGCTTTTATCAATTCCATGATCCTGTTTTTCAATGCATCTTACTGGTAAATTGCCATCATTTACATTTTGCAGAATGCTGGAAAAATCTAAATTTTTGCTTTTCCAGAAATTTATTGCATCATTCATTTCCAGCAAATCAGATCTTCCGATAATATCATCAAGCCTTTTAAAACCTAATTTAGCAAGATATTCTCTCACTTCTTCAGCAATAAAAAACATGAAATTTTCAACATGTTCAGGTTTACCTGTAAAAAATTTTCTCAGTTCAGGATCCTGTGTAGCAACTCCGACCGGACATGTATTTGAATGGCATTTTCTCATCATAACACATCCTAAAGCAACAAGAGCTGTAGTTGCAAAACCGTATTCTTCAGCTCCAAGCAATGCGGCAATAATTACATCACGACCAGTTTTAAGCTGTCCATCACACTGAACTCTTATTCTGCTTCTTAAGTTATTCAATACTAAAGTCTGCTGGGTTTCAGCCAACCCTAGTTCCCATGGTATTCCTGCATGTTTTATTGATGTTAAAGGAGAAGCGCCCGTACCTCCGTCATGCCCGCTAATGAGTACCATATCAGCATGACCTTTAGCTACACCGGCAGCAACAGTACCAACACCTACTTCAGATACTAATTTCACTGAAATTCTTGCTTCAGGGTTAGAATTTTTTAAATCATAAATAAGCTGTGCTAAATCTTCAATAGAATATATATCATGATGTGGAGGAGGCGAAATAAGTGTAACGCCAGGTGTGGAGTGCCTTACTTTTGCAATTACATCATTAACTTTATGTCCAGGAAGCTGTCCCCCTTCTCCTGGTTTTGCTCCCTGAGCAACTTTTATCTGTATCTCTTTCGCATTTGCCAGATATTCGGCAGTCACTCCAAAGCGTCCACTGGCCACCTGTTTAATTGCGCTACATAAACTGTCATTATTGGATAGAGGCTTAAATCTTTCCGGATCTTCCCCTCCTTCTCCGCTATTGCTCATTCCTCCAAGTCTATTCATAGCAATTGCGAGTGACTCGTGCGCTTCTTTGCTTATTGAACCAAAGGACATAGCGCCTGTAACAAATCTTTTTACAATTTCTGATGCAGGTTCGACCTCTTCAATCGATATCTCATTTTGAATTTTGAATTTAAATAATCCTCTTAAAGTGCATAAATGTTTTTCCTGATTATTTATAAAATCAGCATAAACATTATAATGTTTTAGACTGTTGTTTCTCACTGCATATTGAAAGTTAGTTATTGATTCAGGTGTCCATAAATGTTTTTCACCGTTTATTCGGTAATGATAATTACCGCCAGTTTCCAAAAGAAGCGACATTCCTGGATATTGGTTTTCAGATTGAAGATATCTTTGGTGAGCTTCCTGTTGAATCTCCTTTAGTCCGATTCCACCAATTCTGGAAGCAGTGCCGGAGAAAAATTTATTAACAAATGATTCATCCAAACCTATTGCCTCAAAAACCTGTGCCCCACGGTAGCTTCTAAGAGTTGAAATACCCATTTTTGACATAACTTTCAACAGACCTTTACAAACCGCTTTTATATAGTTTTCCATTGCTTCAGTAGGTGAAATATCCAGATACTCCTGATTTACCAGAAAGACAACTGTTGACAGAGCAAGATATGGATTAATTGTTGTGGCACCATAGCCAAGCAATAAAACAAAATGCATAATCTCTCTTGCTTCACCTGTTTCAACTACGAGTCCGGCACTTGTTCTCAATCCTTTATTTATTAAATGCTTATTAACTGCCGATACAGCAAGCAGCGATGGGATAGGTATATGATTTTCAGGTAAATCTTTATCGCTCAGTATAATTACACTAAAACCGCTTCTTACTGCTATTTCTGCTATTTCTGCTATTTCAACTAATCTATCCAATGCTTTTCCCAGTTTATCACTTTCATCACCTGAAGCATCAAAATACATAGGTATAGTTGTTGCTTTAAATGACTTAACTGGAGATTTCTTTATTCTTTCTATATCTTCATTGGTTAAAATAGGATGATGGAGCTTCAATAAATGAGCATGCCCGGGTGTTTCTTCTAAAATATTACTTCTATTGCCTATAAAAGTCATTAAACTCATTACCGATTCTTCCCTGATGGGGTCAATCGCAGGATTTGTAACCTGAGCAAAAAGCTGTTTAAAATAACTGTAAAGCAATTGAGGTTTTTCAGACAAAACAGCCAATGCTGCATCATTTCCCATAGATCCTGTTGCTTCATGCCCAGCCACAGCCATAGGCTGAATAACTTTATTTATTTCTTCTCTTGTATAACCAAACAGTTTTAATTTTTTTATAAGCTCTCTTTCATCAAAGATAGGCGGCTCAACTGAATCAAAAAAACCGTGAAGCAGTATTCTATTCTCCTGAACCCATCTTCTATAAGGTTGATTTCTTGCTACTCTGTTTTTAATTTCTGAATTAAACTGAATTCTTTTCTTTTCAAGGTCAACATATATCATATGCCCCGGTCTTAGGTGACCTTTAGTTTTTATATTATCAGGCTCTATGTCAAGCACACCTGTCTCGGAAGCCAGAACAATAAAATTATCTTTTGTAATTGTGTATCTTGCTGGCCTTAAACCGTTTCTATCAAGTAAAGCTCCTATCCCCTTACCGTCTGTAAATGCTAAAGCCGCAGGGCCATCCCACGGTTCCATCAAACCAGCGTGATAATCATAAAATCCCTTTAAATCGTGCCCTAAGATAAATTCATCTCCCCAGGCCTGGGGAACCAGCATCATCATTGAATGAGGGAGACTTCTTCCGGCAGAAACTAGTAATTCTAATGCATTATCAATACATGCCGAATCACTTTGATTTTCATTTATTATCGGTAGTATTTCTTTTATATCTTTGCCGAGCAGCTCGGAAGTAAACTCCTGCTCTCTAGCTTTCATTCTGTTAATATTGCCTTTTAATGTATTTATCTCACCATTATGCCCTAGATAGCGAAAAGGCTGCGCCAAGGCCCAGGTTGGAAAAGTGTTTGTACTATATCGTTGGTGAACAATTGCATAAGAACTAATTATAGATTCATTATTGAGATCTATGTAAAAACTGGCTAATTGAGGAGCCATCAAAAGACCTTTATACACGATACTTCTACATGAAAGGCTACAGATATAAAAATCATCTTCGCTAATACCTGAACCATAAATTGAATTCTCTATTTTCCTTCTTAAAATATATAATGCTCTTTCAAAATCATCAGATTTTTTCACATATGATGAAGAAACATAAAACTGTTTTATGACAGGCTGAGAAGCCTTCGCCGATTCACCTAAAGATGAATTATCAGTTGGAACATCTCTCCAGCCTAAAAATAAAAATGAACTTTCATGCACTAAATTTTCTATGACTTTCATGCATTTAATTGTATTTTTAGTATTTCTGGGAAAAAAAGTCATGCCAACTCCATAGGAATTATTCTCTGGAATTTCAATATTTTTTTCTTTAAGAATATTATCAAAAAATTCAAAAGGCATTTCAAATAGTATTCCAGCACCGTCACCCGTATTTGCGTCTCCACCGACAGCCCCTCTGTGAAGGAGCTTTATCAAAACTTCAATACCTTGTTGAATTATTTTATATGTGCGTTGTCCATCAATATTAGCAACAAGACCAACACCACACGCATCATGCTCATACGAAAAATCATATAAACCTTTTCGTTTTATTATATTGCTACTGTTCTGGTGTTCTCTCATAATTATTTTTTTATCACCTTTCGTTAATATATTTCCTTTAGTTTATAATGATCTATAAACTGTCAGCATACTAAATAAAATTTACTTCCAACTAATTTCATTTCTCATAAAAACCTGAAAAAATCATATGATTTTTATATAGATTACGGCCACACTAAGTGTGACCGTAAATATTTTACTTATTTATATCCTAATTTAATTACGAAATAAATAACATTTCTGAATATTTTGGCAAAGGCCATATCGCATCATCAACTTCTCTCTCCAATTCGTCAATACTCAGCCTCAAATTATCCAAAGCTGCTATTTTCTCAGCCTCTATCTCTTCATCATCAATTCTACTAATCAAAACATCGATCTGATCAGCCGCCTTATCAATAAGAAGTCCTATTTTTTCAATTTGCTTTACAAGTGTTTTTTCTCCTGCATTTATTTGAGAACTTCTTAATCTCACTAAATTATCCAAAAGTTTTGACTGATAATTCATACAGGCAGGTAAAATTATTCTTTTCGCGAGTGACAAACCAACGTGAGATTCAATCGCAATTATTTTTTCATAATTTTCCATATAAACATCGAATCTAGCATGAAGTTCTTTTTCAGATAATATATTTAATGATGAAAAAAGCTTAACACTTTTATCTGAAATGAAGGCATTCAAAGCTTCAGGTACATCACTTATATTCGGCAGTCCTCGCTGAGTAGCTTCCTCAAGCCATTCTTCAGAGTAATTATCACCATTAAAAATAATTTTTTTATGCTCTTTTATTATGTTTTGAAGAATATCCTGCAGTTTGCTGTTAAAGTGATCACCATCTTCAACTTCTTCAAGCTCTGAAGATATTTCGTTAAATGCATCAGCGACAATAGCGTTCAATACAATATTAGGGTCTGCACAGTTCTGACTAGATCCTACTGCTCTGAATTCAAATTTATTACCTGTAAAAGCAAATGGACTAGTTCTGTTTCTATCTGTAACATCCTTAGGCAGATCGGGAAGAGTATCAACTCCTATTAGCATGCTTCCGCCTTGTTTCGCGGATGTAGCCCCTCCTAATTCTATCTGTTTGATAATATCTGTCAATTGCTCTCCCAGGAATATTGAAATTATAGCCGGAGGAGCTTCATTTGCACCAAGCCGATGTGAATTACCTGCACATGATATTGACGCCAGCATTAAATCAGCGTGCTTGTCAACTGCTTTAATGATAGCGCAAAGAACAGTTAAGAATATAGCATTTTCATGCGGATTGTGCCCTGGATTCAATAAATTAATACCATTTGCACTGAAAGACCAGTTATTATGTTTACCGGATCCATTAATTCCTGCAAAAGGTTTTTCATGCATTAGGCAAACAAATCCATGTTTTTCTGCTACTTCATTAAGAGTTTCCATTATTATCATATTATGATCAACAGCTAAGTTGAGTTCTTCAAACTGAGCTGCCAACTCAAACTGAGAAGGAGCAACCTCATTATGTCTGGTTTTGGCAGGTACTCCCAACCTCCATAATCTATTGTCAACTTCTGACATAAATGCTAAAACCCTTGGTTTTATTGCACCAAAATAATGATCATCTAACTGCTGATGCTTTGGAGGTATACGTCCAAACAGTGTACGCCCGCATTGATACAAATCTTTACGTGTATAATAAAATTCTTTATCAATTAGAAAATATTCCTGTTCAGCTCCTAAAGTAATATTAACTCTATCTTTTACATTTACATTGAAACATTGTAGCAAACGTTCTGCTTCTATTGAAATTGCCTGCATTGATTTTAAAAGTGGAGTTTTTTTGTCAAGCGAGTCCCCAGTATAAGAATTAAATGCAGTTGGTATACACAACGTAGCACCATTTTGCCCTCTTTTTATGAATGCCGGACTAGTGGGATCCCAAACAGTATATCCTCTAGCTTCAAAAGTAGCTCTTATTCCGCCAGAAGGAAAACTTGATGCATCAGGTTCACCTTTTATGAGAGTCTTACCTGAAAAATCAAGAACAACTCCTCCTTCAATATCAGGTTCAATAAAAGAATCATGTTTTTCAGCAGTGGAACCAGTTAAAGGCTGAAACCAATGAGTATAATGTGTGGCACCTTTTATGGTCGCCCAGCTTTTCATTGCGTTGGCTACTTCATCTGCAATATCAGCTTTTAAAGATTCACCTTCTCTAATTGTTGCTAAAAGACTTTTATACGCTTCCTTAGAAAGGAAATCTTTCATTGTTTTTATATTAAATACATCTTCTCCATAAATATCAGAAACATTTCTTGATAAGTTCTCAATTTTACTAAAT
Source organism: Victivallales bacterium (assembly GCA_036011305.1). Classification (GTDB taxonomy): domain Bacteria; phylum Verrucomicrobiota; class Lentisphaeria; order Victivallales; family GWF2-38-69; genus DASCNA01. The sequence goes on along the minus strand of DASCNA010000098.1, from coordinate 31,355 downwards.
TTTCTTGCAACAATATTTGCTATTGCTTTTTTTCTAAGAGTTGTAGACATTTTCTAACTAACCTCAATTTCTTTTTTCTTATCAGCATATTAATTATTGCTAATTTATAAGCAAATCTCATGCCAACATATTAAAACAGCTTTTTGAGTACAAAAGTTATGCAATATAAATTTTTTAATTAAAATAATATTACATAAATGTAGTTTTTTGTCCTTATATTTACATAAATGTAATTTATTGTTTTTACCTTTTGTCCCTATACTGTTTAGGATTAATTCCTAATTTCTCAATTTTATAATGCATAATTCTTTGAGTGGCACCAAGTTTTCTCGTTGCCGCAGCAACATTTCCGTTATGTTCCTTCAGTGCCTCAACTATAAGTTCTTTTTCAAAAGACTCTACCAAAGTCATAAAATTAGCTTTACCATCTCCCAGAATTCTAGTTCTGCTCTCTTTAGCTGTCTGTAAAGACGGAGGTAAATCATAGGCATTGATTACTTCATTGCTGCTAACCAGTACAGCCCGTTCAATACAATTTTCAAGCTCTCGGACATTCCCTGGCCAATGGTATACCATCAACATATTAATAGCAGGGGAAGATATTCTTTTTATTTGCTTGAAGTATAAACGATTATATTTTTCTAAAAAGTAATCGGCTAAAAGTAAAATATCTGTTTTTCTTTCTTTTAACGACGGCATATGTATAGGAAAAATATTCAACCTGTAGAACAAATCTTCTCTGAATTTTCCAATAGACATATTCTCCTCGAGGTTTCTGCTTGTTGCGGCTATTATTCTTACATCTGCTTTTATAGGAATATGTCCTCCGACTCTTTCAAAAACTTTTTCCTGAAGAACTCGCAGCAGCTTTACCTGTACTGAAATAGAAATATCTCCAATCTCATCCAGAAACAAAGTTCCTCCATCAGCAATTTCAAATCTGCCTTTCCTTTGGATATTAGCTCCTGTGAATGACCCTTTTTCATGTCCAAAAAGTTCGCTTTCTATCAAATTTTCAGGTAAAGCAGCACAGTTAACAGCAATAAATGGTTTATGTTTTCTATGGCTGGCATAGTGTATAGCCTTTGCAATCAACTCTTTCCCTGTCCCTGATTCCCCTCTTATTAAGACAGTTGCCAGACTTGATGCGACTTGCCCAATCATACCATAAACAGACTTCATGCTGTTACAATTTCCAATAATATTTTTAGGCCTGAAATGACTTTCTAATTCATTTTTTAATCTGATATTTTCTGCGAGCAAAGTTTCTTTTTCTTCAAGTTCATTTCTAAGCAGTGCAACACCATCTGCAAGAAGATTTGCTACAATTTCAAGAAGTTGTTGTGTATGGACCAAATTCAAATTTATATCTGGAGGACAATCAATACTAAGAGTACCAATAACTTCATTGCTATAAAGTATAGGCACACATATAAAAGAAATCTTATCTGAACGTCTCGATCTTGTCCTATCCAAAAATGCAGGTTCCTTAGTGATATCTGATATCACAATAGACTTGCCTGTTTTTCCAACTCTTCCGGTAATTCCTTCTCCTAAACGATACTGTCCTCTGCTCTGTTCTTTTTCAGTAAGTCCTTTAGAAGCTTCAATCACCAGTAAATCATCTCTTTTAAGAGTCAATGTAGCACGCTTAAGCCCCAAATCCTTCTGTAAAACATCAAGAACCACCTGAAGCAGTGAATTGATATTCTCTTTATGCATTATAATCGCATGACTTACATCAGATATTACTTTTAACTCTGTGTTTTCTCTGTCTTTATTCATATTTTAAGGAAAGTTACAATAATGTTATAATAATACATCAAACTATAGTATTCTATTCTTTGCAAATATCCAACAGCTTGTATGAAATAATACTATGAAATCAAATAATTTCCTCCATAGATTTAGAAATATAAGTTTATTGCTCGTTGTAGGATTTTCTATGATATATAAGACTTGAAACACTATCTACAGTTACGGATAAATAGTATAATTCTTTGAGATAAAAATAGGTAGGAGAATGCTTAAACTTTACATTTGTATTGAGAAGAAAAGAAAACAATTCATGTGTTAAATTATCCTTTCTTCCATAAAAATAATTTGTAATATTATTAAATTTATCTGCTAGTCTTTCATCAAAATATATAAGTTTATCTTCAGATAAATAATCTTCCTCCAATTTACTATGATTGACAAAGCATAATATTTTTCTCAAATGAACATTAATTCTCTGTATTTTGAAAAATATTTCTTTCAAAACCACCTGCTGTCCTTCAAAAGAGAGTTCAAATCTTAAACTGCTGTAAACCGACTCCATAGAAGAAATAGAATCCATTGTACTTAACAGAGTATATTTTTGCTCATCTTTAAGAACTTCATCTTTTTTAAACGTTGAACAGGCTACTGATAAAATATTAGCCATATTATTAAACAAAGATCTTGTATTATACTTCATTTTACTTGAATTTGAAGCAGCATTTTTATAAATTATATGTTCACATATCAATCCAATAGCAATTGCAACAGAAGTAAATATAAGTCTTTGTAAAAATACTCTATCTGATTGTAAAATTTGATTTTCAGTAATATCATCAATTATTGGAATAAACATAGCTGTTGCCAAAGCTGGAAGAGCTGGACTCCCCGTTGTTCCCTGTATATAAAATATCAAAAACCATATTGCTGGTAAAACATAAACCCACTGAAAATCAATAAAAAGAAAGCTGCCTGCAAAACAAAAGGCAGCACAGACACCTAAAAATGTACCGAAGATTCTATCATGAGATCTTTTAATAACACTACCTCTAGAAGATAGAGCAAACATTGTAGCAATCATCATTGGAAGCCAATAAGCATAAAAGGTATCAAGCCAGAGATACAAAGCTATACCTATCGAAAATGCGATAGACGCAGCAAATGCTTCCTGATACTTAAGTTTTGATTTTAATAGATCTCTATTCATGATATTTATTACATTTTTGGTATCTCTCTAGACAATAATTTTTCTAATACATCTAAATCGTTTGCCATGCACCTTATTCCATATAAAAATTGAGAGTAGCCTACAGTTTCATTATATTCAGGACTTTTTTGGCAGTTTTCTATTATATCAATCCAATTATTTATAATTTCATTATCTGATTTATGTTTAACTATTTTTTCCTCCAATTTGATTGCTTTAATAATTTTTTTTAATCTATTGTTAATATTGTTTATAACTTCATCTGTGTTGTATTTCACTTGGTCACGCTGTTTTCTATACTCCATAAGCATAGTGATATCACGAATAAGCTTCCTATAAATGTAATAAATAGCAACAAAGTAATTTATGTACCTTTTATTTTTTAAAAAATGATATTCTTCATTAAGAATAAGTTTACTGGCTTTATGTTCAGCAACAGTCACCTTATGGAAAAATTTATCCCTGTTACTTACAAAATAATTTTCAATTAAGCCATCAGCTCTGGATTCAAAATTTTTATCCAGCAAATGTTTATTGTATATATCTCTACTTGTTATTTTTTTTTCTCTATTTGTAAACAGATAAAAAGAATCATAAATCAATTCAGCTATATATATCATTGATGCTTTAATTCTAAGTTTTGAAGTTAAATATTCGAATATATACAAATAGGAAACTGCAATTATAAATACTATCCCCATTTCTATTACCTGATTTACGCTATTTATCCAACCATAACCTACCGAAAGAGATACAGAAATCCACATAGGAGCAACATCTGCTACAGCTCTATGTTTATCAGTAGCATAAATAAAAAAAGCCAAAATAAATATAGCAGTAACCAGATAACCGTTATGTGCCCCTTTTAACATACAAATTAAAAACTGTCCACAAGCAATAGCAATACAGACAAGAAAGATATCGGAAATTTTTGATTTATATGTTGGTTTAGTGATAGTTACAGCGAAAACATATGAAGTTATAAAATAGATAGTAGAAGAAAAAGGCCTTCTCATAAACAGGAATAATATTAGCCCTGTAAGGTTAGGCAAAGTATATTTTAACCCATAAATAAGATGCTCAAATGTTGGGTCATATGATCTAATAATACTTTTAATTTTTACAAATAAGCTAGGTGTCTTTCTTATTTCAAAAAATTCCATCTCTTTTACTTTTAACTATAATATTAATTATATACTTAATATTAAAATGATTATTTTTTAATATCAACAGCAAACTCTCTATTAATTAAACAAAGTTAAAAAGTAACACTGCGTAGGTTCTAAATGATTATCTGTTACTAAAATAGTGAACAGTCATTTTACCTGCTTATACTATATTTTTTATAGAATATTATAAGGAAGATAAATGAAGGAATTACTATTAACGGGGAAAACAGTATTGAAAACGGCAACCAGATTGTAAGGTCAATTTTAATAAATAATCTCAAAACAAATGTTGATACTACTGCTATTATTAATGATAGGATGATAATTCCCCACACAATTGAATACATCCCATTAAGCAAAAATATCAATATTAATACGAATTCAATCACTGAATAAACAGTTAAATAAATTACTGATAAATTCTTAACTTTATTGTTATCTGTTGCAGTATAGATAAATGAAGCAAACAGCATAACAAAAAATATATAAAAACCATAATGTAAAAACAAGACAAAATAAACCATAAGAAAAATCCTTCTGATATATATTTTATACCACCAGCCCTAATAAAAAACCTTTGTAGAACTACTTTCTACAAAGGCAATATAGTACGAGTTAATATAAAACAATCAAGAATCAACAACAGCAAATGTAATTTCACCATATGATATTTTTTTAGAATCTACATATATTTCACCGGTTCCTTTACCAAATCTGGATTTAGTTTCTGGAAGGTCAAGCTCAATACGCAGTTGATCACCCGGATGTACAGGATGATAAAATTCTGCTTTATTTATTGTCATAAACAGAGCTATTTTTCCCTTATTTTCAGGCTTTGCAAGAGTTCTGGCACAACCGGCCTGAGCAATAATTTCACATTGAATGGCACCTGAAAGAACAGAAAAATCAGGAGAATATGAATGCATAATAGGCTCATTATAAGTAATATTCTTTACAGCGGTAATACGCGGTCCATCTTCAGAAGCAATGTAATCAACAAACAAGAAAGGATATCTATGCGGAATATATGATTTGATATCACTAACATCCATAACTATATTCTCAGATTTATCATATTTAGTAAACAGTTCAGGTTTAGTAACTTCATAAACTCTTGGTCTTACAGATATAACCATCTCAACCTGACTGCAAACTCCAGAATTATTTTTATTTATTGCTTTTACTACAGCTTCATCACCATTAATACTGATAATATCAAGTTCAATTACAAGTCTATCTCCTGGATAGTTTGGTTTTCTGAATTTAGCATTTTTCATTGATTTAATATAAATATCAAACTTATTATCAGGGTCTAAATCCTTTCTGAGTGCTGCTGCTGCAACTTGAAATGTTGCTTCAATCTGCAATACACCGGGCATTATTGGATGACCTGGAAAGTGTCCAATAAAAAAATTTTCTGTTACACTAACATTTTTCAAGCCAAAATATTTAGTATCTGATTCCTGCCACATCCTATCAATTAGAAGCATAGGATAGTGATAAGGGAGTAACTCTTTTATTTCTGTAAGAGACAAAACTTTCAAAGACATTATAGTATCCTTTATTTAAATGTATAAAAATAACAATTTTAATATAGAGTAATGTCAGTAAATAACAATATTTTACTAAATTCTCTTTAATAAACTTATATACTATATAATTTTCTCTGTTTTATTATAACATACATTTTCTTTCATTTAAAATATGAAAACAGAAGCATAAATAATATAAGACCATATGCTTTATATTATAAGTTTAATAAACAGGTAAATAGTTTATGGAAAATAAAGTAATTATTATAACTGCCCCAACCGCCACAGGCAAAACATCATTAGGAATCTCAATTGCACGACGATTCAACGGAGAAATAATCAGTGCCGACTCAAGACAGGTTTATAAAGGTTTAGACATTGGAACAGGAAAAGATCTGGCTGATTACAGCAGCGGCGGCGGCCCTAATGTTATCTATCATTTAATTGACATTGTTTCTCCAATGAGAGAATATAATCTTAAAGAATTTTATATGGATGCAAATAAAAAGATAAAAGAAATTATTGATAAACAAAGACTGCCTATAATTGTGGGTGGTACTGCACTATATATCGATTCTCTTATTTCATCATATAAATTCCCAATCGCACCTCCGAATCAAACTCTGAGAGAAAACATAGAACACAAATCATCAGAAGAAATCGCAGATTTTTTAAAAAATAATTATCCTGAAGAATACGAAAAGATTGACCTCAAAAAGAGTAAACCAAGATTAACAAGAGCACTGGAAAAAGTTCTAAACACAAAAAATATTAACGCAGACAAAATTTATGATAAAAATGATTATTTAATTATTGGAACTTATTTTCCTAGGTTAGAGGTCCATGACAGAATTGAAAAAAGACTTGACCAAAGGTTATCTCATGGAATGATAGAAGAAGTGAAACACCTGCATGACAATGGTGTGACTTGGGAGCGTCTAGATCGCTTTGGCCTTGAATACAGATATATCAGCCTATATTTGCAAAAAGAAATTAGCTTTGAAGAAATGAGATCAACTCTTTTTGCGAGAATAAGAATACTAGCCAGAAGACAAGATATATGGTTCAGAAAAATAGAAAACAGCGGCCATAAAATTCATTGGCTAAAAAAAGGAAATTGCGAACAAGCTTTTTCATTAGTAGAAAAATTTTTAAATAACGAAACTCTTCCCGATCCTGAGATCAGGTTAAGCAGTATACATTACGGGAAAAAAACACAATAATATAAGAAATTATTTGACATAATAAAAAACTATAGTACATTTTATATCTCTTCTGACGTCCCCATCGTCTAGAGGCCTAGGACACCGGGTTTTCATCCCGGCAACAGGGGTTCGAAACCCCTTGGGGATGCCAATATTTTCCATTGCTTTCGATTTGATATATATATATATTCTATTTTTCTTATATATAGTGTATTGGATAGATTGCTTTAGCCCATTACAGACAGGATTATGTAAATAATCAAAATATTCGCACATGGTAGAAAATAGAGACATGTATTTTAGATTCAACGTAATATTTACATTATTGCTCTATTCATAGATATATTTAAGAAGTGAGAAAAATAGTTAAACAATTTAAACATAATAGAAGATTACAATAAAAAAGCCGAAAATTAATTTCGGCTTCAAATTATTTTCTCAAGTCACAGTTTTACTACATTACTTAGTCCCCCACTCTTTAGGGAAATTAAAAAAAGGAAAAACCGGCAAGAAACCGTTGTCCATTATATTTATAAGCCCAATCTGGATTGCATCTGAAGTTTTTGCATTATTAACAATTCCAACCTGTGCTCCTTTTCCCATAACATCCGTTCCATTATAAATACCAACTTGAGCCCCTATAACGTCTTTATTTATATTTACAAGTGCAACCTGCCCTCCATGCATAACTTTTCCTTGACCATAAAAAGCCAGCTGTGCTCCACGCACATAATTTGTCAAACTTGCAAAACCGATATCTGCACCAATTACATACCCTTTGTCTCCGAATGAAACTATACCAAGATTCAATCCTTGAACATATTTGTTATTAGGCCAGGCTATATCAGGCCACAAACAGAATTTGATCGCCGTACCATTATCTTTACTTGCTCCTTTAAAGGGATATTCCGGTACATCCGCCGCAGCAGACGCCAATACTCCTGCAAACATCAACGATACAATCATTGAATAAAGCATTACATTTTTTTTAAGTTTCATACGAAATTCTCTCCTAACAATAGATTAAGCAATGACTTAACACGTTTATAATTGTATCAAATTATTGATATCATTTCAAGAAATAAAAATTTTATACAAAATACTCTGAAGTTAATGTTCTCAAAAAATGGTTAGTGAGTATTCTTTACTAAATAAAAAAATAAGCCGAAATTAATTTCGGCTTCTAAATATTTTATCAATTCATATTTATATTAAATTATTTACTATGCCAACTCTTAGGATAATTAAAAAATGGAAAAACCGGCAAAAAACCATTCTCCATGATATTTATTAGCCCAATTTGAATTGCATCAGATTTCTTTGCATTATTAACAATCCCAACTTGTGCTCCCTGTTCCATAACATCTGTACCGTTATAAATTCCAACCTGAGCTCCTATAACATTTTTATTAATATTTACAAGGCACACCTGAGCTCCCTCCATAACGAGACCTTGTCCATATAAAGCCACCTGTGCTCCACGTACATAATTTGACAAACTTACTAAGCCGGTATCTGCCCCAATAACATATCCATCTTTACCAAACGAGACCAAACCAATATTCATACCTTCTACATATTTTATAGTTTTTGCAGGCGGCCAGGCTATATTAGGCCACAGACAAAATCTAGCTCCTGTGTACGATGCCTCTTTAGGTTTTTTAAAAGTATTTTTAGGCACATCTACAGCTCCTGCTGCAAATACTCCTGAAACCAACAGCGATACAATCATTGAACAAAGTACTATACTTTTTTTTACCTGCATGCTAATTCACTCCTTGAAATAGATTAAAGGCTGGATACTAATAATATAATTCTATCTAAAGATTATTATTATTTCAAGCAAACTAAGACATGCCTATCTAGTTAAAATGATGATAATAAACTATTTTTGTCTGGTTAATTCTCGTCTAAAACAAATTATTGAAATAATAAAAGTGATACAAAAAAATAACAATAATTTACATAATTGAGGATAAATCTGTGTAACTCCGTAGTTCCTTACCAGTACATTTACAAAAGCTGCATGCCCCCAACTCAGCGGAGAAAGATATATCATTTTCTGCATTGCAGGCGGCATTAAATAAGAAGGAACCATTATTCCTCCAATTGCAGCTGCTATCACAATCAAAACCGGTCCAAGCATAGATGCCTGATGAAATGATTTTGCTATTGCACCTACAAGCAGTCCGAAACCCGTAGCCGCCAGAGAAGCCATTATACCAATTATACATATAGCCCCATAATGCCCAGATAAAACTAACGCAGGAGTCCCTAACCACGGTAAAACAGTTAACCCCATGGAAAGCATTACTGCAAGCTGAATCATATTTATTATAACATACGCAAAAATTTTACTAGATAGAAATGAAACAGGAGACATGGGAGTGGACAGCAGCCTGACCATAACTGAAGAGTGTCTCTCTTTAATTAAAGTTCCTGACAGCGGTACAACAATGAAAAACATTCCAAACAGAGTCCATGCTGGAACATTCTGCTGAACCGGATTGGGCCTTTGTAAATTCTGCTGAGATCTAACATAGGACTCGCTAACCCATGATGGATTTTTAAAACTTGAATCTGATATAGAATTTCCTAAAGCCTTTTGTATTGATTTTTCCATCATATGAATCTCTATCTGACTGATAAATAATTTTAACCCATTTTGAAGGGTTGATGCCAATGCGGGATTAATTGCCGGATCAAAAACAATTGATATTTTTAAATCTGGCTTATCTGTTTTTTTCCCTTTTATATTGGATTCAATATAGTTTCCAATTATCTTTGAGGTATTTTGTGGAATAATCAGTAATGCATGATATTTTCCTGCAGATAAGAGTTTTTTAGCCTGTTTTACTGAAATACTTTTCCCGTTTATTTTTTTTACCAGTTGAAGTTCATTATTGCGCTCTAATTTTGAAGTAATATTACTTCCGATTTTGCCCATATCGTTATTAATAAACAACACCTTAACAGGTGTTATTTTACTATTTTTAAAATTAACATTCTGGACACATGTAACAACAACTACCAAAACAGCCGGCATTATGAATAATACTATCAATCCAAATTTATCTCTAAAAAGCAGGCATAATTCTTTATAGAACAAAGCAAAAAAAGATAACATTAGAAATCCCTCACTTCCGTGCCTGTAAGATTTAAAAACAACTCTCCTAAGCTGTCAACTTTATTGCCGGAATTCAACAGTTCATTAATTGTTCCTTTTAGTTTTATTTTTCCCATATCCATAATTGCCAGCCTTGAACAAAGCTTCTCTGCCTCTTCAAGGTAATGGGTAGTGTATAGCATGGTTACACCTTTTTTATTTAACTTCTGCAGGCATTTAAAAATCACATTTCTTGACTGAGGATCTACACCGACTGTAGGTTCATCTAAAATAAGCAGATCTGGTTTATGTAAAATGGCAATAACAATATTAGCCCTTCTTTTCATTCCTCCTGAAAAAGAGCTGATTTTTCTATGTGATACTGATTCCAATTGAGCAATAGATAAAGCAAAATTTATCTGATCCTTCAATTCATTTTTCCGTAAGCCGAACAATCTAGCAAAAAGTATCATATTCTCTCTAAGTGTTAAATCTTCGTATAAAGCAACTTCCTGAGGAACTAAACCAATTTTATGTTTTATACTTTTTGCATTTTTACCAAATATTGAAGTTTTTCCCTTAGTCGCTTTTATCAACCCAACTAAAATTGAAATAGTAGTACTTTTCCCACTTCCATTTGGCCCTAGCAATCCAAAAAATTCGCCTTTATTTATTTTAAGAGAGAAATTATCCAATGCATACCGATCATTTCCAATATACTTCTTATAGACAGATTCCATTAGAACGGCATTTTTATCTGATTTCATTTGAGTTTACCTTGCTTGCTATCTATTTTACATTTCACTTACAAAAACATGCAGAGCTATCTATAAAACTGTAATTTATGCTATATTAGAATCAATATAACTATCAGTATATTGCTTTCTATTTTTGTAATATAAATATAAACCTGTGACTGCAGGTATCGCTGTAATTATTACAGCTAAATAAGTAATATTGTATAAATTTCCAGTTTGCCTGATCATATATATTATAATACTGGGAACAATCCCAATAATTAAAATAGAACCTATATTTGCAACTAGGGCAACACCAGAATATCTAATGTTCGGTTTAAATAAATCAATAATAATAGCTAGAGCTGTAGCCTCAGCTACTGAATCAATAACAGCAAATATAAGGTAAGCACAAAATAATAACTCTACTTTATCTGTCTGAATCAGGCTAAAAATGAAAAAAGAACTTATACACAACAGTATGCTTGATATTGAAAAACATAAAAATTTATTAAGTTTGTATTTGCTTATCAAGTACCCGGATACAGGAATTAATATAATCAAAACCAATAGAATGTAAGAATTAATCTTCAGAGTAGTTTCTGCTTTATATTCATGTAAAAATACAGGGAGTACATCAGGCAAAACAATGGTGAGCACTGTAGAAAGAAATACATAAAAATAAATAAATACACCAAGTATGACTTTTTTATAACTGCTTTTCATTAATACCAAAAATGGGAATTTAACTGTTTTATGTTCTTTTAATAATTTTTCAAAAGTACCTGTTTCCAATAGGGAGTATCTAAACATACCTATAATAAAACCTAAAATACCACCAATTATAAACGGAATTCTCCATGCGAAACTGTTTGCTAGCGCTTTTGCAGTATAAATGCTTAATAAAATTGTTACCAATACAGAGGCTATAAGCGTACCAAGATAAAGTGCAGAAAATATAAATGAAGTACCGAAAACTTTTCTTTTACTATCCATACACTCATAAACATAAGTTGAAGCACCTGATAATTCTCCACCTAAAGAAAATCCCTGAACCATTCGTAAAAAAATAAATATTATAGGAGATATTATTCCCATTAAAGCATAGCTTGGAATAAATCCCATTAAAAATGTGGATATTGAAATTAAAAATATCGATGCAAGAAAAACTTTCTTTCTACCTATTTTATCTCCAAAATGTCCGAAAAATATACCACCTATAGGCCTGATAAGGTAGCCTAGTGCAAAAACACCGAAAACATAAAGATATCTCGCATACTGAGAACCTTCAAAAAAATGCATTGATATTGCACCTGAGAAATATATAAATATTAGGAAATCATAAAACTCTATGATTTGTCCACCTGAAGAAAAAGTAATTATTTTTAATTCTTTTCTATTCATTAACTATAGATCTTATTTTCCCTAATATCACAATACTGCCATTAATAGATGTAAATCTATTAAAACCCTCCCCAGTTAATAATGGGAAAAGCGGGTAGAAATCCATTATCCATTATATTAATAAATCCCAATTGAACTCCTTTTGAATTTTCTGCCTTATTTACTATTCCAACCTGCCAACCTGTAGAATTATTATATTCATTATAAAATGCTGCCTGTAAACCTGTAAAATTATTTGCCTGAATATTTATAAAACCACTCTGAATTCCAACACCATTATCACCCATGCATAAACTTCCTGCCTGTATTCCAAATACATTATTCGTTTTTGTAAAAAGAGCTCCGGTATCTAAACCATAAACTGAATATTTCATTTCAGGAAGAAAAGATGCAGGAATTCCCAAATTCCAACCATACACATCAACAAATTCAGGCCACGCCCATACTTCTGGCCAGAAAGCGAGTCTAAAAGGAGTATAACCATTTACTTCTGAATTATTACTTTCACCCTGAACAACAGCCCCAGATAAACAAATTACAGTCAATAAGAAAATTATTATTTTTCGTCTCATTTTCTAACCTTATAATATTTTGGATTAAATTGGAAACACTTAATTTAAGTATAGGCTATGCAAAAAAAAATTTAAAGGTTAGTGAATAATCAACTTAATTTATATAAAACCGCATATAATTAAATCAGAACTATCCTTACAGATACAAAAAATGCCTTTCTGATTTATTCTTTCATCAAAAAGGCATTGAGTTTTACTTTGCTATAGATTTATTTTACTTAAATCCTCCCCAATTAACAAATGGGAAAACCGGCAGGAACCCATTATCCATAAAGTTTAGCAGGCCTATCTGAACTCCCTTAGATTTTTTTGACACATTTACAATACCGAATTGGCACCCTGCTGAATTTTTATACTCATTATAAATAGCAGCCTGAAATCCATCAAAATTTGTTGTATCAAAGTTTGCAAATGACCCTTGAACTCCTTGAATGTTATTTCCTTTACACCAAAATCCTCCCTGTACACCTTTAATATTATTGGTTTCTGAATAGAGTATTCCACAATCCAAACCATACACGACTAATTTCTTATCTGGTTGAAAAGCTGCGGGAATACCAAAATTCCATCCATAAACATTAACACCAGCCGGCCATGCCCAGCCTCCTGGCCACACAGAAAGTCTAAAAGGGGTAGAAGTTGAAACTTCTGAATTTGAACTTGCGGCCTGTGCAACTACTCCTGACAGGCAGATTAATGCTAATAACATAACAATTAGCTTCTGTTTCATAATACTCCTCATTTTGATAATTTTGTTTTTTTTGGGGTTAGGTAAATTTAATTATAATCATTTTTTCTATCTAAGCAATAAATTATAGCTCAGGTTCGAAATATTCTAATGTTTTTTCATAAAGTTTATCAGGCATTAAACAGACACGACGTTTTGGTTTATTAATAACCCAAACTAATCCCATAGATCCTTTTGATAATAGAATGCCTGAATCTTCATTAATAAACTCAAATTCGAATTCCATCCTTGTTCTGCTCAAATGAGGGACATACAATTTTATTAGAATTTTATTAAAAAGAAAAGATTCACTGATAAAATCTATATGTGCAGATTCGGTTGCAAAACCAAATCCGGCATCTAAATCCTCAGTAAATTCAGGGTAAAAATCATAAGTCATGTGCTCTCTGCACTTTCCCATCCATTTAAAATACTGAGCGAAATATACATTTCCTGTGCTGTTAGTATCATCAAATGTAACAAGATAATGATATTCATAACATTTTCTTGAATCTTCAGATGCCATAATATTCTCCATTTTTATAAAACAAAAATTCTTGATTTATTTTATAAATCATGAATAAATTAATAATAACTCTTAAATTGTATTATATCAGACAGTAATTTTCAAAAAGAACAGACTGTTGCTTTCATCTATGGAAGGCTTCATATTTTCATGAGGCACTCCTGACTGTGAAACAAGATCAACAATAGCCTCTTTAGAACGATATCCTAAATGAAAATCCATAAACCACTCCATATATGGTCGACTTGGGTGGTCTGGAAGAAAACTCTCCATATATAATGGAGTTCCCTTTGGGAGAGTTCTATTCAGTTCAGAAAGAATACCGATAACTTCTTCATCTCTTAGCGCTTCAGCAATTCCAATAAAATTACATACATCAACATTAACTGCAAGTTTTTTAAGCCGTTCCGGAGCATCTGGCCTTCTTAAATCAATGCGGTGTACATTAACAATATTATTTTCATGCTCAAGTACATCTTTTACAAATTCAAGGCATGCAGGCTCAATATCAACCGCATCAAGCTCTAGTTTTACATCAGGCAGATGATTAACTATAAAGCGTTCAATAGGAGCTCCTCCTACGCCAATAGAAAGGATTTTTAATCTTTTATCAGGTTTTGTTTTAGCCAGTTCTACAAGTTCTGAGCCAACCCAGTCAATTCTATTTCTACATGCCTGAGATGCAGGATATTCCAGCTGAGATCTATCAAAATGATAGGCTAATCCTGTACTTTCGCAATCTTCCTGAACAAGTTTATCCAGCATAAGAAAGTCTCCGGCATATCCAAAAGGTTTCTCAAGAGCAAAACGGAAGACATCAGACCCATCCATAAACTCCATAAAAAATCCCACCAAATCCTGTCTAATCTGATATTTTTCATCATCACCAATTTTATGTTCCAGGTTTAATAGTCCTGACATAAAATCTTCAATTTCTTTTAAAAACAAAACATGGTTCTTTTCAGTAGAAGAAGATTGAGGATCTTTTTTAAACTGAGTTTTAAATTTATTCATTCTGTTTCTAAAATGATTTTTTAACTCTTCCAGCTCTTCATACGCTTCAGCTATACTATCCAGTGTAACCCTGTCTTCATTATCATTAACCTTACTTGATGCGACTGTCAGAACTGCAGAAAAATTATTTTCTCCAAGGCTGTCTAAAGTAACGCAAAGGTATTCCTGAATATCTGTTTGAGTTATATGAGAGAATGAAAGCCACGCTCCTCCAAGAGACCCAGCTTTTTTAGGCAGGCGCCTTTTCAGGCTATTTGCTTTTTTAGATGCTTCTAGCAAAGTCCATACACGAGTTGCAGCTGTATTAAATGTTTCTCCATTCTCAATCGAAATATCTCTAGCTAGAGAATATCCATCACGATCCAGTAACCCTTTCCATGTTTCTGCATTCCTATTCTCAATAATTTCAATATCTACTCCAACAGGAGATTGTGCTAAAAATGCTGCAGTTGTTTCTGCCACATCTGCAAGAGATATATCAATGCCTTCAAAAAGATCTCTAGGAACATTGGAGTTCAAAATATGTAATTCAGGTTTTCCTGCTGCATCATGTTCAATTTGAATTTCTTCAAAATTTAAATCATAATCTGCGTATTTTTTAGCAAAATTTACGGCAGCTCTTCTTACAGCAATTAAATTACAGATAGCAGAAGTTTGTCTTAATTCTGAAACTTTGCCTCTTATTTCACTAATTTCTTCATCAGATACTTCGGTAATATTCTCAGAATTAACAACTGAGTGATGGACAAAAACCAATTCCTGTTTTTGTTCAAGCAAAGCAGCAAGTTCTTCATTAAGGTTTTTAATTGAAGATGGTTTCTGTGCTTTTACCCTGTTGCTTTCTGAACCTTTTTGAGGAGTCAAGCTTACTACATCGCAGATACTTTCAACAAGCGCACCATCTTTAGTATAAACAGCTAAATCACTACGGTAACCATTTTCTAACTTTTCTCTAATTTTTATATGGCATATAACTTTTGTACCAGGTTCAGCGTTTTGGTATATATCTATATTATTAATTTCTGCAGGTAGCGAACCATTAGGAAGAATCAGCAAACCTGTCTGCAGGAGAGAGTCTCTTAAAGCTGGATAAGGAAGAGCTGTTTTTAATTTTCTGTTTTCAAAATATTCTTCATTCGCAGGAACTTCAAGCGCAGTAATACAGCTTTTCTCCTTTTCCATTTTGTAAATATCTGAAATCCTCCTGAAAAATTTACCTTGAAACAGTACATCAGGATAAAAATTTTCTGGTATAACATCCAGAGGTTTATCCAATTCAGGGAACTCTGGCAGATATTTTTTTTCAATATCATTGCTATAGAAGATACAATTTGCTTCAGAATATGTTGACGAGAACTTATCAAGCTCTGATTTCATTTGAAGTTTTACTTTTATACTTCCGTCTAAAGCTGGTTTTTCAGCAACAGCAAATATCCGTGTCACAATAGACTTATTTTCAGGTATAATCAAAGGCTTGTTAAATACAGCATCTCTAAGTGCAGGAATCTCATCAATATCAGTACAAATCTTAGCAGCTTCAGTAAAACCTTCAAGAATCATTACTGCCGGATATACTATTGTTCCCTCAAAAATATGTTCCTGAAGATATAAATCCTGATCAAAAGATAGTTCTATTTCAGAAATAACTTCAGTTTTAGGTATCCATCTAACAATTTTTTCAGTAAATCTTGAGTTTGTTTTAGGAACTTCAGGGAATAGATATTCTTCAATATTAACGCCTAATTGCCCAGTAACAATAAAAGTAGAAACAGGATGAGAGCTATCACATAAATCAAGATATGAATTAATACCATCTTCAGTTTCAATAGAAGTTACACCAGTGCTTCTAAGTTTATCTACAACACCAAGTTTTTTACCTAAACCAACATCTTTCCAAACTGAATATCCAATCGAAATACAATGAAGTGAAGGATTTGAACGTCTGACTGTTTCCAGTGCCCCGTCAATCCAGGCATTTGCAAACGTATAGTCTGTCTGTCCTCTCATTCCAGTTTTACCTAGTACGGAAGAAATAACATGCAACAGTTTCAGTTGAGCGGCAGGAATACAGTGTAATATATTATAAAAACCCTGGGCTTTTACATTAATCGTTCTCATAAATGTTGTTTCATCCATATCATGCAGTAATTTTAACTGGCTTACTCCTGCACCATGAACAACACCTGTAATTTTCCCCATTTCATTTTCTATTTCAATTACAGAATCTTTAAGCAGATCAAGATCTCTAATATCGAATTTCAAATACTTATATTTAATTTTATCTTCTTCTAGGCGTTTAAAATTTTTGACCATTTCATTTTCAGGATCATCTGAAAATTTAGGCATATCGGAACGTCCTGTTAAAACTATTTTTACACCATACTTAAGAGCAAACTCTCTGGCAAGTTCAAATGTAATGCCCTGGGCGGCCCCGGTAAACAAAACAACATCGTCGGAAGATAACTTTAAGCCTCTCCCATCTGAAACCTGTAAAGGATAAGCAGCTTCGCTATATCTATCTCCATCACTGTCATAATGATATACAACTCTGATTCCTGTAGTCTGCAACTCCTGCTCAACAACATTTGAAAATTTAGCACTATTCCAACTTTCAGGAAGCTCCAGCCATTTAGCATGCAGAGCGGAATGTTCAAGTTTACAGCTTTTAAGAAAAGCTTTTCCTGCATCAATACTGCTATCCTGCATCTCATTATAGGGGCTGGCAATTACCGTTCTTAAATTTTTCCATGCTGCATCTCTATCATCACCAATATTTCTAAATATTTTAAGCAACCCTAAGGCCCGTTTTTGTAGTAACTCATTAAATTTTTCTGGAGAACAATCAACAGATGAATATTTTTCTGCACGATATATGATAAGTAATATGGCAACATTATCGATCTCAATACTGTTTTCTGCTTCTTCAAAACTCAGTATATTTGTTTTTATACCTTTCTTTGAAAACCTTGTACCCATTTCAATAACTTCTTTAGCATTACTGTCTCCAACTATTAACAGAGAACCGTAATGAGGAAGATGAAGCATTTTTTCATTCTCTATAGGAGAATTGATTCTGTCAATTTGAAAAGTTCTTACCCAATCTTCAATATTATTAACAGCAAAATTCGTAGTAGTAACATGACCTGAAGTTTGTACCCTAATACCACTCTCTTCACCAGCATTAAAATCATTTTGGACAGTACTAATAAGGAATATCAAGTTAGAATTAGAAAATACAGCAGGATCAGCCGGTGTTTCTTTGTTAAGTTTCTGGCAAATATTAACTACCAATTCACCAACTTTTATTGAATCAAGGTTCAAATCATCTCTGAGTTTCATTTCGGGGAGAATAGAACTCTTTGGAAACCCTGTACGGTTTGATATCCATTCAATGGCATAGTCCATTATGTTAATATCATCATTTACTTCAGGCTTTGATTCTGTAATCTTCTTTTTATCGTCATTTTCATTCTGTAGGGCTACATCACCCATTTGAGAAACATTATTAAAATGCTTATAATCTAGGCTGATAAAATCATTAATAAAACTGCCACGCTCTGAAAGATAGTTTTGAAACTGTATTGAATTAGCTTCATCAGGCAACATACCAGAAGGCAGGCTTATTTCACCAAGATTAACAGGAGCATCATCGATATCAACTTCTCTTTCACATGGATTGGTAATAAAAATTGGATTATAATTATCCAAATCAAATTTACGATGAAAACGATCAGCATACAAATTTTCAGTTTTAACCGGTATACCAAGGACAAAAGCCTTTGCTATTACTTTATGTATTAAATCAAAACCATTTTCTCCATCAAGATCCGTCTGGTAACATTCAACTTTTTTATTACCAGTAATAGAATTTACAAGTCCTGACAGTATCCCACCAGGGCCTATTTCAAGCCACAAGTCAGGATTTTCAGATTCAAGTTTTTTAACTGCTGTATAAAATCTAACCGGCTTTCTAATATGTTCGCTTAGAAGGTTTTTTAGATTAACTTTATCATCAATTTCATCTCCTAGAGATGTGGACATTACAGTTTTTTTCAGTTTATTGAATGTGAAACCTGTAAGATCTTTCGCAAACTGTTTTGCTGCAGGCGCAGTAATTTCAGAATGAAACGCATGTGATACATTCAGTTTAACTGACCTGATCTTCTTTTCATCGCAAATAGATTTTAAGTGATCAATTGTATTTGCTTCACCAGAAACAACGCTCTGATTATTTGAATTAAAGTTGGAAACAATAGCGTAGCCTTCACATTGGCTTATTAGTTTCTCAACTTCACTGGCAGAGGCAACAACAGCAAGCATGCTGCCTGGATCATCCACTTCCAGATCCCCCATAGCCCTGCCACGGAGTGCCGCTATTTTTACAGCATCTTCAGCGTTAAAAGCCCCTGCTGCTGCACAGGCGCTGATTTCCCCTAAACTATGACCAATGCATATATCAGGAATAATACCCAAAAACTCTAAGAATTTTAATACAGCCATTGAAGATGCAACTATTGACGGCTGTGTAATATTGGTTTTGCTTAACTCTTTTTTTAGTTTTTCCTGCTCTGCTCTATCAAGTCTGAAAATATTATGAAAAACTTTATCCGACAGCTTTCCGCCGAGAATATCTTTTATAGAATCATCTAATCTATTGTAAAAGTCTTCGCATTTTCTTATGGAATATTTGAGATCTTTTCCCATATTAATGCGTTGTGCACCCTGTCCTGGAAACAACCCGACAATTTTAGGTTTGCTTACAGTTTTTCCTGCAAATATACCTTTGCTCGGCAGATTGCAATCTTCTATTGTTTTACCACCCGACAGCATTTCTCTTAAATCTGCAAGAATGTCTGAAAGTTTCCATGGAGAATCAATAACTATGGCAATTCTGTATTTTCCATTTATTTTTTTATTAGCTAAAGCAACTGAAAGGTCAGTCAGTTCAGCAATAGAAATTCGTTTCACAACAGGAATCATTTTGTCAATTTGAGCTAAAATACCTTTGACAGTCTTTCCTGCTAAAAAAATAATTTCTGATGTTCGTTGAGATCCTACTATATTGAGATATTTATCATTTATTTTTTTATCAGGATAAGCTTCTTCAAGAGTAACATGCGAATTAGAGCCTCCAAACCCCATAGCACTGACAGAAACACGTCTTGGCTCATTATCAGAGTTCCATATTCCTCCGTTAATAGCAGGTTCCAAATTTGTCAAAGGTTCTCCAAAAATAAAATTGGGCCTATTGCAGTTTATAGTTGGTGGAATAATTTTTTCTTTAACAGACATAATTGCTTTAACAAGTCCGGCGGCGCCTGCTGCTGCTTTACAGTGTCCGATATTTGCTTTGATACTTCCTATTTTTGCAATATTCTCTGACTCACCAGCTTCTTCCATAAGCCTTCTTATAGCAGAGATTTCAACTTTATCACCAACTGGAGTTCCTGTTCCATGTCCTTCAAACAATCCTACAGATGTAATAGGATAACCGGCTTTTTCGTAAGCTTTTGACAAAGCGCGCATCTGTCCTTCAACGACTGGAGCTGTTATACCTGTTCCTCCTCCGTCTGATGAATATCCCCAGCCTTTTATCAATGCATGAATTTGATAACCTTCAGCACGGGCTTTTTCTTCTGACATTAAAATGAACATACCGCATCCTTCTCCTGTCAGCATACCATTAGGCTGTGTATCGTATGGGCGTATATCTTCCTGCGCCAAAGCTTTTGTTTTGGCAAAACCTACAATTTCAAAAGGATCCAGGCTAATATCGACTCCCCCTGTTACCACTACATCCATTTCATTATCAATCAATGCATTACATGCATTTACTGTTGAAAGCAGTGCAGAAGAACAAGCTCCGTCAATAGTAAAACCGCCGGCACCGAAATCGAAATAATTGCATATTCTTCCGGCAATAGTATTGGACATATTCCCGGCTAAAGAGTCTTCAGTAATTTCAGGCAAAGGAGCATTATATATTTTTTTAAATGCATCAATCATAGATTCAATATAATTTGAAGGAGACGAAATAAGAGTTTTCCTTAAACATCTTTCCACGTAAGGCCAGCGAAAGCGTAAATAATGGCTTCTGGAGAATTCTCCTGTAAGGCTGTTTCCTAAGACAACACCAACACGTGTTAAATCAATTTTTTCAAGCGGTAAATTTGCATTTTCTATCGCTACTTTTGAAGTGTAAAGAGCTAACCAGTGAGCTAGATCAGTAGCATTGTATGTTACCGGAGGGATTCTGTAATCCAGCGGATCAAAAGTCCAGTCAGTAATAACTGACATCAAATCAGTGTAGGTTTTTCCGGGCGCTAACGGGTCTGGATCATAATAATCCTCACTTGGTAGGCGCTCTTTTGGACTTTTACGAAAATATCGGCGGCCTGCAAGAATATTCTCAAATAATTCTTCAGGTGAATGTGCTCCTGGAAATACACAAGCCATTCCAACTACTGCGATCGAATTAGAGTGATCTGGCACTGATTTTGTCATATTATAATATTCTATATAATTGTTAATAATAATTCCAAAATTAAATATATAATAATGGATTATAAGCTCTTACTAATAAAATTAAACTTTTAAAATATTAAACCTACAATAAATAACCAAGATTTCAAAGATGATATAAATTATAGAAAGATTTAACCATTAATATCAGCATTTTGCTTACAGTGGATTTATTTTAATGATATCAAATTTAAAAAAAATATTCCCCTATATACAAATAGGAGAATATTTTTATTTCATAGAGCCAAAAACAAAAAGCTTACATGCTGAAATTAATTAAAAAACTTATTGGTAAAAAACCATTATCCATCACATTTATAACTCAAAACTGGAAGCCTTTCGATTTTGTTGACACATTTACAACTCCAAATTGGAAGCCTTTTGATTCTTCACAAACATTTACTACAGAAATCTGAGACACATTTGATTTTTTAGTTATACAAAGTAAAGCAGTTTGTAAGCCTGAAACATTATTAGCGTCAGAATATAATAATCCGCTGTCTAATCCTACAATTGACTTACCAGCTTCTTGACCTGACGCAAACCAACCGAAATTCCAGCCATAAACATTTTTATTCGGCCAACCTAAATTTGACCAAAGACAGTAGCGGAATGGAGCATAGTTTTCGGTTTCTGCAACTTCAGTCTGAGCTGAAATAGCAATTGAAGAAAAACAGAGCATAGCAAACACTAACAGCATTAATTTTTTCACAATTCTTTCCTCCATGTTTTGTTGACAATAATGTTGAACTCTTATCTAATTTTAAGATATGTTATTAAAAAAATAAATATTTAAACCTAAATTTTATTATAAGTTTAAATTAATCATCATTAATCATTGCGATAAACATGAGGGCGAGTATTTCAATTTTTTGACGTTTTGTTAAAGCATTTGAGTCCTTTAATTTTAAAAGACAGTAAACAAATTCTTCTTTCTTAAATTTCATAAATCGTCTATAAAAATAATTAATAACAATCTGTAAATGAACTTTCCCATCAATTGTATCCTCAAAAAATTTCCATGGGAATGCCTTCTTCTTGTATTCAGAAATGATCAATTCTTTTGCTTCATTTACGTTCAGCTGGCAAAGCCTTATATATCGATAATAAAGGTCCCCAGAGTTATAATATTTCGCTATAAAATAAAGTAATTCCTGAAGAAATATTGTTTTACATTTTAAATTAAGAATTTTGTCAAAAAGAAGCAGTACAAGATTATCAGATTTTAGCTTCAACAAAAATTCACAACAGAAAATAATAACGATGGGGATCTCACTTTCAATTAGTATTTTTTCTACATTTACAATACTTTCTTTATCTCCCATTTTACCTAATGCTGCAATTGAAAATGCCTTAAGTTGATAATCTTTAGAATTCATAGATGTTCGAAGCAGCGGAATTGCCTCCCTGTATTGCTCAACGCCAAGACTGTAGGCTGCAAGATAAGCTGTAGTAAATTCTCCTCTTCTTAATTCTTTCATTAAAACGGCATTAGATTTTTCTGTGACAGTTGTATTCTGCAGCCCGCGAATAGACATTAGACGGATCAGGGTTGAAGGAGATTTAGCATAATATAACAAGGCTTCCTCTGAGATTTGTGACGGATGCATACAAATCTCTTTTACATCATGCATCTCATTTTCTGGACTTGAATATTTTTCCATTTTATTTATTGCATTCATGGTGCTCAGTTCTTTTGGAGAAAGCAGAATATTCATTACCTTGCTCAAAGACCATCCCCCTTTATTCTTAAAAATAAATATCAATAACAGAACTATGATCAGCACGACGAGTAAAATTAAATAAAAATATGAGTATAGTTGAATCGATTCAGAAATATTAGAACGTAAAAACCATAATACAGCGCTTCCCATAAGTGTGACAACTCCGCCAAAAGCACCGCAGAACACACTGTAAAATAAGGAATAACCTACTGATTTTTCCTGTGGAACAATCATAAGAAACTGATGAAATGTACTTGTTGTCAATCCTGTACTTGTAGCTCCACCAAGAATAAATATCATTATCAGATTAAAATAAGGTATATTGTGGTCTGGTATAAATACCCAAAAAGCTGCAGTAAGAGCTGTTCCTATAAAATAAATTATAATTAATGGCTGAGGCCCTGTATGCTCTGAAACAAATCTGCTGAAATAAGATGCAATGATTCCGCCCAACACCTGAATTATAATAAAAATTAATGCTACGGATGAAACTACTCCATAAACTTTGTCCAGCGCTATTATAGATACAGTAATGACAAGTGAATTTAAAGATAGAACGACAGCAGAAAGAAGCATAAACTTTCTTACTTTTTTGTCTCTAAATAACACTGTAAGAGCTTTGAGAATTGTATAGTTTAGAGCTGAAGTTTTGGAAAAATCTGTCTCTTTAACTCTAAAAAGTATAAAACAGCAGATGATATTGGCTACAGCACCGATAAAAATTATTATTCTGTAAGTGTATATATTTAACACAAACCTAAGGAGCAGGTATAAAACGATAAAGGATATCAGCATAGATGTATTGTAGTTCAGAAATGAGTGCGAGGTATACCTTCCTCTGTTGGTAGGTTCTGTAAGATCTATCAATAATGGTTCCAAAGCAGGGTTTCCTAAACTTCTAAAAATACAAAAAACGAATATGAAGCAAAGCATTGACATTTCAAGTAAATATTGCGGGAGGAAAAATGGAGTGGTAACAATAAGAACTGCAGCGCCCCCTTTAAACAACCATGACAGCCCCATTGTATATGCTGCACCTTTTTTTGCTATAAAATATTTTGCACACAGCACAGCAATCATTCCAAAATTTACAAAAGAGGTACTTATTACAACGATAAAAGGCCTAAAATTCAGTTGAAGAAGAAATAATGACATAATATTAGTAGAGATACAGGCAGAACATATCCCGTTGAAAAAAGAAAAATACAAGAGCTTAGTCCTCTGCTTCTTCTTTTGTATCAGAGTAAGTTTTTTTTTGGATATCATTATGACTAAAGATTAACAATATTATTTTTCTATAATATTGAGTTTAGCCAATTTTAAACAAAATTGCATAAATTATAATATATATTTATTTAAGAATGGTTCATAATTCATTATATTTTGAAGATTTGCCAAAACTCTTATTTTTTGGGTATTTAATTGCATTCTTTTTAAGTTTGTCAGAAGCTGCCTCCAGAATATCAATTTTTAATCTATCAGAAAGCCTAATCAGATAAATTAAAATATCTGCAATTTCATCTCTAACATTACTAAGTTTATCTTCGTCCAAACAGAGAGATTCATTTTCAGTTAACCACTGAAATTGTTCGACCAGCTCAGCAGCTTCCACGATCAGAGCCATTGATAAATTTTTAGGTGAATGAAACTGCTCCCAATTTCTGTCATCTGAAAATTGTTTAATTTTCTTTTTTAATATATCTATATCCATAACAGATAAATATCTTCTCCTGATGTATTAGTTCTTAATAATGCAAAACCACCATGAGATGGCAAATAAATTTATCAATTTTTAATTCTATTTCTCCATCTTTATAGCTAAAAGGAATTTCTGTTCCTTCAGGTTCCAATGTTATTTTTTTAATTTTTTCACCCAGATTTATTCTTATATTTACATTATTAAGAGGCAAAAGTTCTTCAATAATTTCAATTCTCTTGTTTTTTTCAGAAAATGACCCAACATTGAGGTCCATGCCACCCCTTGCAATAATATTAGCATATAGAAGGTGCAGGATATAACGATTTTCTTTTTCCTGTTGTAAAAGAGATATTCGTGCTGTTGAAGGCATATTTGTAGTAACTGTTTTACAATCTTCTAACAGCAAATTCAAAGAATTAACAATATAATCCTTATAAATTACCGCTGCATGTGTTTTATATAATTTAAAAACTTCGTGCGCCAGATAAACAATATTATTTTTATGAACTCCGCACACATATCCTGATTTTTCAGGTTTGTAAGGAGTATGCTGATGAGAGCAAAAATGTTTATAACTTCTATTAAAATACGGGTCGTAAACATCTCCCAAAGAAACCGAATCTCTATTTTTAATTCTGCAGCTTTTTGTATACATCACAAATGGGGTTTTTACATAATCAGGCTGGACAGCTTTTGAAGGTTGAATAAAATCATGTGAATATTCAGAGATACCATTTACGTCAGCTCCAACATCAAACAAAAATTTTGAACACTCTTTATTTAAACCGCTTCGTCCAGACAAAAATAGTTTCCCTCCCTGAATCATATAATCATCCAGTTTATCTTTCAGTAAAGGTGTAATTTCAATTTCATCAGGAAGGACAAGAACCTTATATTTTTTAAAATTCATTTCCGCATCTATAATGTCAAATAGAATACCGGACTCCAGCAGGATTCTAGCTGCTCCGGCATCTGCAGGATCATCCATTGTTATTTTGTTATGCAATGAAACGCTTGACAGAATTGCTGCATCTGCAATATTCTCTGTATTTGAACACCAGGGTTCTTTTTCTTCTACTTCCTTATAGGCACTGCTAATCAACGAATATGTACTTTCATCAAGTCTGCTTTCAGGATGAAGCTGATCACCTATGCTGCATTTTGCTCCGTATGCAAGCATTGCCGCACATTCGTAGCGAAGAGCATTAGGGTGTTTAAATCCGCCAAATTCGCCCCATGACGTATGAAATTTACCTGTCATTCCTAAATAATCATGCTCTAAATTCTTACAGTATTTAGCAGACATGGGGAAATGATCATATCCCCAGCCTCCTGTTGGAAGAGATTCAAGCTCAAGATGTGAAAAATATTTTAAAACATCTCTTTTACCTCTCTGAATATGTCCTGTATTATGAAAAATAGGCATATTGGGATCAAATGCTTTTACAGTATTTGTAGTTGCCTCATAATATTTTAATTTTGACTGTTCCGCAAACCTTAATCTGTCCTCTTCTTTCTCTGGATCAAATCCATTTTTCAGCATATCCTCAAGACACCATCTGCAGCAACACTGCCCCTGATGTATAATATCAAGAAAAATGCCATCACAATCAGGAAACTTAGTTAAGACTTCGTGAATATGGTCACATAAAAAATCTAAATATGGGGAATTAAAACATAAATCGTGAAACCCTGGATCCAAAGCACGTTTAGTCCATCCAATATATTGTCCGTCAGGCCCTACCTCACGCCATTCAGGATGCTCATACGCCACCATATTGTTCACACCGGCAGTTATATATACCGGGACATTAATATCAATTTCTTTACAGGCTTCAAACTGCGCTCTTAAAAGATCAAATGTTAAATTAGGATGCTTTTTACCAGTCTCAGTATCGAAATAGCTCCAACCGTGATGACATGTTGCAAAACATGTTATTGAGTTTACATGTGCATCATTTAACGTTTTCTGCCAATGAGCTTTATCAAACTGTTTTCCTATATTTGAAATCAGCGGAGATGTGTGAAAATCTAAATGGACCTGCCTATAACGCAGTTTATGCATAATTGAATCCTCCCTAAATAATTCATTTAACTATATTAAAAAATTAAATTTCACTTTTTATCACTTCCAGTTGTTTGTGAAGATCATTTATTTCTTCCCGCCAGTAGGATTCACTCCCCCAGTGAGGAAAATTATGTTTAAATTTAAAATCTTTTTCCTGCTTTGCGCACCATGACAGAAAATATATCATCCTCATTATTCTAAGTGGTTCAATCAGTTTTAATGAAGCAGTATCAAACTTCCTGAATTGTCTGTATCCTTTTAAAAGCAGATCAAGTTCATTCTTGCATCTATTAAAACGATCAGGTAAGATTAGCCAGAGATCCTGCACAGGAGGAGCTGTCATCATATCGTCAAAATCTATAAACATAATTCCTTCATCAGGTCTGTGCAGAATATTTCCGGCATGGCAGTCACCATGAGTCCTAATGAATTCTGCATTATCGAATGCATCTGTAATAGTATTTATGATATCATTGGATAGTTTATTAAATTCAGACATATATCGTGGTGTAACAAACCAGCCTTCTCTTAAAAAATCAATTTCCTGTTTTGTTGATGACAGGGGATGATGTTTAATTCTCTCTTTTGCTTCAGAAACTGTCCCTACATTATGAAGCCTGCCCAACATTCCTCCAATTCTCTTCCAGTCATCTTCCGTACATATTTCAAAATTTCTTCCAAATCTTTTTGGAAAAACGGTAAAATAGACTCCGTTGACTTCACCTAAAGTATCACTTGAAGTTGATTTAATTGGAGAAATAACTGGAATTTCAGCGTCTTCACATTCTAGAACAAAATTATGTTCATCAATCAAAGCCTGTCTACTCCATCTCCCCGGCCTATAAAATTTGGCGACAAATCTTGTTCCGTCCAGAGCCTGAAGTTCATAAACTCTATTTATATAACTGTTTAAAGGATAAGAAAAACTTGTCATATCCTTATCAAGAAAATCTTCTACCGCCTCAATAAAAATATCAGGTCCGAAGTCTTTAAAGCTATTACTTATATCAGAATTATCCATATTTTTAAACTATTTAAATATTAACGTTTCAATAATCTAGCATGTAAACCTGTATGAACAAAGGGTAAAAACAATTTGATATAAAACAGCTTTACTGATTATTCTCAATATTCAACTACTGCAGTTACCGTATGAATAATTAATATTTATTCAGTAATCATAAAATTTTCTGAATATCTGTAAAAAATCTCAAATTAAGCTTGACCTGTCTATAGGTTTATAGTTTATTTTTAATTCATACCATGGAAGTAGTGCATTAATGTTGAAAGTAATTAGAATTTATCATTACAATCTAGAGAGGTCTGAAGATGAATAATTTTTCAAAACATGAATGGGTAGCCTTATTTAAGGAGATCGGTCTAAGTGAGGATCAAATGATAAGATGGCATCAAATATTTGAGTCTAAACATCCAGAAACTCATCAAAAGTTTCTTGAATGGCTTAATATTGATGAAAATGAAATAAAAAAAATCCGTAAATTATAATATAAAATTCAAAGCAGTCTAGATTTTAGACTGTTTTTTTTAATATATGGAATTTTTAAATGTACACAGTATCTCAAGTAGCAAAAAAAACAGGCTTATCCAGAAGTACGCTTCTTTATTATGAACGCATAGGCTTAATCGCACCCGAACATAATTCTTTAAATGACTATCGTTTATATAATGAATGTGATCTGAGAGACTTAAGTAAAATCTGTCTCTATAGAAGTATGGGAATACCTCTGAAACAGATAATTTCAATTCTTAATGATAGAGAAACACATATCTCTTCTATTTTAGAAACTCAGTTGGAACAATTGAATAAAAAAATAAACATTCTCAGGGAACAGCAAAAAACAATACTTAATATTCTGAAAAATGATAATCTGAAAAAAAAAACCAGAGCAATAAGTAAAGATGACTGGATTAACATACTTAAGGCTACAGGTTTATCAGATGATGAAATGATTAAATGGCATGTCGAATTTGAGAAAAATTCGCCGGAAGCACATCAGGATTTCTTAGAATCTCTTGGTATCGATTCTGAAGAGATTAAAAAAATAAGAAGTCTGAATTAAACTTTGATTTTCATAATAAATTATTATAATTGACTATATAATAATTTTTTATGTATTTTATAGTCTTATCGCTTTATGTCTGAAATTATAAAATTTTTTAAAAGTTTTAAATTTGCATTCGCTGGGATATTCGAAGCCTTTAAAAGTGAAAAAAATGTAAAGTTCCACTATTTTGCCGCTCTATGCGTGTTAATACTCAGTTTTATACTCAAATTGTCTATAACACAATGGTGTATCATTATTATGACTATCTGCCTGGTTATATCTGTTGAGATGATAAATACATCCATCGAAAAATTATGCAATGTTGTATGTAAAGACAGCAATGAATTTATCAAAAAAGTAAAAGACATTTCAGCAGGTTCTGTTCTCGTAGTATCTATTGCCGCATGTATCGTAGGTATTTTAATATTCGGAAGCAGAATCCTAGATTATTTATACTAATAATTTAAAAAAAATTGCTTAATGGACATAACAGCCTTGACACCTCAGCCTCATTTTCGCATCATGCTGGATCTATCTCTGGCTTTCATACCTCTATTTATTAGTTTTATTATTTTTATTCCTAAATATAAAAATCGTAATATTATATGGTGGACAGGTTTTATCATTTTTATAGCATTTCTGCCTAATGCACCTTACGCATTAAGTGACTACATACACATACTTGGTGCTATAGATGATTACCACAATCTGATTTTCTTATATTTTATATTGTTACCAGCATACACTCTATATATGCTGATATGCTTTGAAGCTTATGTAATATCTCTCACTTTATTTACACACTATTTAAAAAAAAATTCTGCTCAAAAGTGGGTTTTAAAATTGGAAATACTAATAAATCTGCTCTGTGCACTAGGCATATTTCTAGGTAGATTTCAAAGGCTCAACAGTTGGGTAATAGTTACAGAATTTAATGATTTTCTGTCTAGGTTGAAATATGATTTTTCACATTTCATGCCGATAATTATAATTATTGCTATATTCATAATAATTTATATTCTCTTTCTAATATTTAAGAAAATAAACATGTTAATATGGAATAAAATTACCACAAGTATCTCACACAGCAAATTCCACTCAAATTAAAATCTAATGGAGATTTATATTTCAGAATTTTCAAGGATGGGATTAATTAGTCTTCAGGCTGACAACTTTTCCGTCAAAGTTCAAAAGTGGATCTATCTCAACACCTAAATGTCTCAAAGCAGTTACAGCGACATCTGCGATACTAGGCTGTTCTTCAATATCCCCCCTAACTACAGATTTTCCATATGAGATAAAAAATACCATTTCTTCTTGAATAGAATTTTCACCATGCCTTTTAGCAAAACCGCCATGATCAGAAGTTACTATTATGAGCCAGTTTTCATCATTGACAGCTCTGCGATTATCTACAGCAAATATAATTTTTCCAACAAACTCATCCATGCGCTTTATAGATTTAAGGTATCTGGCAATATGAGGTCCGTATCCATCTGAATGACCTACAGCATCAACATCATCAAATTGTACAAAAACAGCATCAGGATCTTTTTCCTGCAAAATTTTAACTACTAATTCTATCACTTCTTCACTTGATTCAGGTGATGAAATAAAATCATTACAGTCATATTTTAAAATATTATTGATAGGCCCCCATTGAGGTATAGAAGCTATTTTTAAATGTGGATACTTATCCTTAGCAATATTAAAAAAATGTGGATATTTCAGTTTAGCATCATATTCATTATCTAAAATACCATGCTTATTACTGAATACTCCTGTCAACATAGTTGTCCATGCTGGTCCGCTCACAGTTATCGGGTCCGTTTTAGCGTAAAAGCTGAATGCTCCATTCATCCACAGTTTATCAATATTAGGAGTGTGAGCTATAAGCAGTGCATCGGACCTGCACCCGTCTAAACCAATAATTAACACCTTATTTTTCATTAAAAAATCATTTCCTTAATCTCACTATAACAGAATAAAAAACATCATGTTGATTATTTGTTTTATGTTATTGATAAGTACAATAACTACTGTAATAGTTTTCCACATCATTTCATTATGGAAGAGTTCACGACGAATGTCGTGCTTTTTTCACATGAATTTGCCATGAACTCTAACGCAAGCTTTCAATTCTATTTGTTTAAATACTATAAATTAAACAGTTCCTATCCTTTCAACTTAAACACCAACACTGATTTCGCCAATAATTATGCTTGAAGCTTTTGGTAAAGAAATATTTAGTCGCTGTCGCGAAATAGAACTATCTGATCAGTAATGCATTATAAGTTTTATGTTAATTCATGTGTTCAG
>DASCNA010000097.1:0-43666 GCA_036011305.1 Victivallales bacterium | reverse complement strand
ATTCAAGTATATTTAAAATTAACGGACAAAGCTATCGTACTAAGAATATTAAAAACAATAAAACGGAGGTATAAATTTTTATCCGAGCTATGGAATTTTCTTTAATACCAACTATGGAATTTAGGTTGCATTTGACACTCAGCTACAAGAGAAAAAGAGAATAGTAATAAAATCAGTGTTGTTATATTTTTAATCACAATACCTGTCTATAATTATAATTTTGTTATTTATAACGGTGACTATAACAATAGAAGTATATATAAACTTAAGAAATTTAAAAGAAGAGATAAGAGTTTCTGCAATATTGGGACAAATGTGGTGGGGATAGGGAGATTTGAATTACTGCAGAAACCCTCACCAGCAACAAAATACTCACACAATAGAAAATTTCTAACAAAAAATGGATTATTTTTATTTTTTCTCCATATATATTCTGGAGATAATGCACAAAGCTTTTTATTTTATCTTTGATAACTATATACGGTGATATATAATATTCACAGGTAGTTAATCGTGCTACCATCTGCCCCTACTTAGTCGGAGAAAATTAAGGCGATATAACTGTAATAAATAAATAGAATGTTTTAGAATTATATTAATAATCGTAATTGACATTTAATTTCTGTTTATTAGTCATTAGGGGCTGATTAAAAATAACAATGGAGTGTTAGTTATGGATAATGAACAAAAACTTGAAATCATTAAAGATAAAGCTAGAGAACTTGCTAAAACTGCAAATGAAAGTTTCCAGAAACACCTTGATTTGTTAGTTCAAAAACTAGGTGCTAAGAATTGGGGAACTCTACTAAAGAGTAAGGAATTACTAGACGAAATACTTATTACACCTGGAACAAAAAAAGGAGTAAAAATAACTCCTTTTATAGAAAAATTACAAAGTAAGTATGCAGAGCAGGATAATAGAATGACAGCTTACCCATTTTGCGTAACATTAAGTGAGTTAGTATATATTGGTACTGTAGATATCAACCATTCTCTTAATGGTAATGTTATCATCAAAGAAGAATTCGAACATTATGATTTTCATAACAGATATGATAATAAAGAAGATTTGATAAATGATATAAGAAGTGATTGGGAAGGTTCCGATAAATCTCAAGAAGAAATAGATAATTATATAGCTCGAATTAAACAAGTAAAAAGTGTGTATATATGGAAAGAAATTGAATGGTTCCTAACTGTAGAAGGAGCTAAAGAGTATATTAAATTATCTGGTCAAAATAAAGATGATTTTAATATTTACATTAGATATATTAATGATAAAAACAAAGAAATCCGGAGATTACTAAGAGAAATTGGTTTTAGGGTTTCAGATGCAGATAAAACTACTTTTGTTGTATTCCCAAAAAATGAAAAAATGATGGAAATAAATAAAGGTAAAGCAAAAAATGGCATATATTTTAGCATATAATTCAACCAGATCCATGAACAGAAATATAAGTGGACTTTTTAATTTAAATAAACAGAAGCATATTAAAATATAATATGTACATAAAATTGAATTATATATAAATTAAAATATTGGAAAAAAATGAATAAAAAAATAGCAATAGTAACAGGGGGAAGTAGAGGTATTGGAAAGCATGTAGCTTTTAACCTTGCTCAAAATAATTATCATGTAATTTTACTCTCCAGAACAAAAAATACCTTAGAAAAAACAACAAATAAAATAAATAGCAATAATGGTTCTGCATCATACTTTGTAGTTGATGTTTCTAATTCAATTCAAGTGAAAGATTGTATAGACAGTATCATTAAACTATATGGTAATATCGATGTTCTTTTTAATAATGCCGGAATAGCAAAAGCCGGAACAAGTGATATTTCAGATTCTGACCTGGACGAATTACTAAAAATCAATCTTCATGGAGCTATATATGTAGCAAAACATGTAGCTCAGTACATGAAAAAACAAAAATCGGGTTATATCATGAACCTTTCTTCAATGAGTGGAAAACGAGCTGTCCCTGCAGCTGGTGCTTATGCTGCAACTAAATTCGGATTGAATGGTTTTGGAGAAGCACTACACAAGGAAATGGCTGCCTATGGAGTAAAAGTGACAAATATATGTCCTTCATATGTTGCAACAGATATGGTTAAAGATGATGATTTTGATTTTAAAACAATGATAGAAACAAATGATATAGTTAAAACTGTCAACTATCTATTAAGTTTAAGTAAAAATGCGGTACCACCTGATGTTCCGATCAATTGCATTAATTACGTAGCCCAAAATCAATAAGTGTTATAATATTAGTTTAAATCTTTCCCATTACATTTTTATTAAGAAAGGTATCAAGGTTAGCAAGCGTTAATTTTTTACTATTACTAGCCATGACTTCAAGATATATTAATTGATTAAGAAAGTACAAAAAATATTTATTTCCTTTACTGCTCGATATAATTTCTTTATAGTCTCGCATAGAAGAGCTAGTAGAACTTATTTTCTCAATTAATATTTTTTTTACATTATTACATAAATATGCTCTTTGTTCTTTAGGAATATTACTTAATCCATTTTTTAAGTCAACTTCATTTATACATTGTTCTTTAATATCTCTAAAACATTTGGTCTTTACAATAATATATGCCAAATTATTTAATTTCTTTATCATGGTGGCTTCTTCATATGTTGATAGGTTCACATTCTTTTTTAGCAATCCATATATTTCACGTATTTTTTTATCTAATTCTTCTATTTTTTTGGGCGATGGTGGAAACTTAAGCAAAAAGAAAGCTCCAATAGCTGAAATAATACAAGTAATAATTATAAAATAAGCAATTCCATAAACACCAAAATATTTTAGGAATATAATTGTAGAAAGCGGAACTATCCCTGAAGAAACGATTGACCCTAAATTAAAAGTAACACTCAAACCTGAATATTTAATTGCTGTAGGAAACTCTTCTGAAGCAATATAAAAAACAGTACTATATACTAACCCAAAAGAAGTTGAATAAACAAAATATACAAAAAATAAAGCTAATTCACTTCTCAAGTTAATAAGGAAAAATAAAGGCAATGCTAAAACAGCTATAACAAGTGTACCAATTCCAAAAAACTTACATACATTGAGTTTCTTTTTTTGAATTAAATTAGCTGAAAAAGGAGTATAAAAAACAAGAAAAAGAGTAAATATTGTATTAAGTAGGAAAACATATTGAGGATTGTAAAATTTTAAATAGGAAGATAAAACATCAGGTAGGACATACATAAAAACAGTTCCAAAGGCCCCGAATAATAACACAAGAATAGAAAGGATTGTGTGTGTAAAGCTCGTTTTAAATACTTCTATAATTGGAAATCTATATACTTGATTATGTTTTAATATTCTCAAAAATTCAGGTGTTTCAGTGATTGTATAACGTAAATAAAAAATTAAAAAACCAAATAAACCTGAAATAATAATAGGTATTCTCCATCCATAAACAGAAATAAATGAATCTTTAACTGTTGAGTATAGTAAAAATATAACTGCTGATGATAGCATCCCACCAATGAAAGCTCCTGATACGATAAGAGCCGTTCCTACTATTCTTTTATTTTGTGCAAGATGCTCATGCACAAATGACACTGCTCCAGGCAGTTCTCCTCCTAGTGATATCCCTTGCAAAATTCTAAATATTACAAATAAAATAGGTGCAAGTATACCTATTGTTTTATGGCTGGGAATTAAAGCTATTGCAATAGTTGATATAGATATTAATAATATTGTAGCCAAAAAAGTATTTTTCCTTCCTTTAATATCACCAAAGTGACCAAATATGACACCACCAAATGGTCTAGCAATATACCCTATAGCAAAAACACAGCTTAATTCTAAATATCTTATATATATACTTGAACTAGGGAAAAAATTTTCTGAGATAATGTTTGCAAGTAATATAATATAAGAGAACTCAAAGAATTCTATAATTTGTCCGCTAAGAGTAATAAAAATTATTTTTTTTTCTAGCTTAGTCACAGTACAAAGTTTAGACTTGTTTTAGATTACATTGAAAGTGAATGACAACAGCAAAAATTTTACTGCTTGATTCCATTTTATATGTTTTGAAGTCTGTAAAATTTTTATCTAAAAGTTTTAAAAAATCTCCTCGTGGATCATTTAAATACTTTCTGAGATACAATTTATCATCATTTTTATTTTTAACTATGACAATAGAAGAATGTTCAGCGGAAATATTAGGCTCACAGATTATTTTTGTATTTGAAGGAAATATTTCATATTGATTTGAGGTTATTTCTAAAGCAAAAGAATTAACAGTAGAATTACATGTAGGCACTACTATATTTCTATTTTTTTCATCATAAATTAGGTTATCATTATCCAACTTCCATAAACATATAGGAATCGGATTAGTATTCATTAATAAAATATCTAGCCAACCATCTAAGCTTCCCCATTCAATTTCATTGACACCAATAAATTGTTCATAAGTTATATCAAAGTAATAAGCAAGTTTTTTTAACTGTTTTTTTCTTGGTCTAATAGGTTCTTGATTTGCTAACCTATATAAATTTGAGAAAGGTATTTTTAGCTCTTCTGAAATCTTAGGAATTGTAGTTCCTTTAATTGATATAAGTTTCTGAAAGTTATCGCTTATATTTGTCATAATTTTTAGAATTATTCATTTATTTTTTATAATGACAATAATTTATCATTTTCCATAATTAATAACAAATTTATTTTAAAAAAATAACCTTTTTTGACAACGATATAGGTTTGTTTATTAACTCTTTTTAAATAATATAAGTAACTCAAATAAAGGCAATAGTTACTAATTTCAATTCAATAATATGAATTAATATTTATTTTCAAATCAATCATCACATCAATAAGGAGGTTATGGAATAAATGAATATTGAAAAATGTTATAAAGTAAGAAAACACACAAAAGTCACTGAAGTGAATTTTGACGTTATTAGAAACGACCTTTTAGCCTTCAATTATGATTCATCAACAGTTCTTAAAACTATTCTAGTAATTGAAGAAATTATTACAAATATCCTGAAGTATTCAGCCAACCAAGGTGACATAAATACAGTAATTAGTTTTTCTGAAGATGAAATACTTATCAATATTGAAGATTACGGTAAATATTTTGATCCCACATCTGAAAAAGACGTTAACATAACTGAAGAATTATCTAAAAGAGACACTGGAGGGCTTGGAATTCATATTGTTAAAAATATTTCAACAAATATCAGTTATCATAGAGTAGGAGGACATAATATTCTTCAAATCACTATCAATGCAGAAAAAAATCCTATAAAAGCTACAGGTTTGATGAAAAACACTCCCAGGAATGAAATAAAAAAAATCAGAAATTTTACTGAATGTACCATTTTCGATATATTTAATGAAACGCTTCCATTCGATATAGATTCAACACTATTTAATGCAGCACTAATATAAGAAATATTGAAAATAACAGAAAGAGGCAATAATTTATGAATATCAATCATGAAGAGAAAAGAGAAGTTTACCTAAATTCGTACAAGAAGCATTTACATATGATTGAACTATATAAAACAAAGCTTATACCACATTATCACAAAAATAATATGATAGCTTCGCCAAGTTCAAATTTTAAATAATTCATCAAATCTAGTAGTATATCTCTTAGATATTAAATTACGTTGCAACTGCCACTTTTGTTTTCGTATACCAGTAGATGCTAATTGTATTGAACCTTTTCCAAATTGGTTATTTATTTTATCCATAACTTTCGATAATCGATCGTTGCCAGGATCTGACTTTTCAAAAAAATTCGGTTGATCAGTAACTTCATCAACAAGTTCATTTAGAAGGATTGAAGATTTTTTATATAAATATCCTTCTTTAAATATTCGTTCGAATCCCTCCAGGGCATACTTAACTAAAGTCATTGTATCATTGGCTTGATAAGGCAAAGCAATTGTTATTGAATTAGAATATTGAGGTAAGTTTTTGTTAAAAAAATTAGTTCTTATATGCACAGAAATAGATTGAGCTTTAAGTTTCATACCTCTTATATTTGCTGCAGCAGTAGATGTGTAAGAAACTATTGATTCCTTCAGATCCTTTTTTTTAGAAACAGTTTGGCCAAATGTTCTTGAGTGACAGTGATTTTTTCTGGTTTGTGGTACTAGTTCCATATCAAGACTAGGTCTTCCCTGAAGCTCCCACTTGGTTCTTAACAAATTAATACTAAAATATTTTCTAATATAATCATCATCTAGTCTTAAAAAATTTGCTGCAGTTTTAACTCCCCTACTGTTTAGCTTTTTTGTGAGTTGTCTACCAATTCCCCAAATATCATTAATGGGAAAATTGTATAGTACTTCTTTTATTTCTTCTGGATCTAAGAGAATTTTATATTTAGATATTATTTTTTGTTTTTTTACCAATTCTGCAGCAACCTTTGTTAATGTGAGCGTTTTAGCACAGCCCACTTTTACCGGTATACCAACCCATTGCTTGCACCTGTATACAATATCTTGGCATGTTTGATCTATAGGCTTATTTATATCGTTCATTTCAAGAAAGGACTCGTCAATACTATAGTTTTCAATTTTTGGTGTAAATTCCTTCAGTACCATAAAAATTCTTTTAGAAATATCACCATACAACTCATAGTTAGATGAAAAGACGGCAATATTATGTTTCTTTATCAAACTTTTTATTTGATAATACGGATCACACATTTTAATTCCAAGCGCTTTAGCTTCAGGTGTTAATGCAATACAAGCTCCATCATTATTTGAGAGCACAATGGTTGGTTTTTTATTTAAATCAGGTGCAAAAATTCTTTCGCAACTACAAAAGTATGAATCACAATCAACTAAGGCTATATATTTCATAATTATTTAAGTAATTAAAACAACAATGGTATTTGACTATTTATTTATATTACAATAATATTAACTGTTTAAATTATGAAAAGCTACAAGGGGGAATTATTAATGAAAATTGGCGATAAAGTACATGTTATCAGTATGGGTACTCATAGGTTTGTGTCCACTGTTACTGATGAAAGCTCAAATTTCTGGAAGGTTAGAACAGCTAGAGGTTATACTAAATATTCAAAGAAAACTTTAAAAAAAATGAATACCTCTACTAAAGGTTATTATATTGAACCATTACCTATCAAATAGTAATCTTTAAATATCACTACATAATGATGATTTTATTATTTATATTTAAGGTTAAATCGTACCTCTCCAGCTAACCTATCTACTTTGAAGCATATATTAAGGTTTAGAGCATCAAAGATAGAATCTATCTGAAAATCTTTCATTTTTCTATTTTTCATTGCTGCTCTTATATCATTTTCAATACAGTATCTCATTAATGAAGAAATGTTAAAAATCATTCCTTCATTTTCTTTTCGATATTCGTCCAGGACACTATAAGCATTTTTAAGAACTTTTGTATTCAGATCTTTCATTTATAATCTCCTTTTTATTATTTTATCATAAGTATTTCTATTAATAATTTAGTTCTAAATTATCTATAAAAAAGGTGTCAATAACTTAAAAAACAGGTCAGAATGAGTCAAAATATTTATAACTATCTGAAGTTATACAGAAAGTCTAAAAGATAAAAAACATTAAAAAAAAATTGTAACTTTATGAATGAAATAGTTATCAATTACTTATTAACAAAATAATTATATAAAGAATAGTTTATAGAAAATTAAAATTTGTGAATAAAGCTAACCACTTTTCCCCAAACCTCAAATTCCATTTCTTCAGTAATATTAATTACTTTATATTTAGGATTTTCAGGTGACAATGAAATAGATCCATTTTCCCGTTTTAATGTTTTAAGCGTAAATTGTCCATCTATTATAGCTACAATAATATCATTATTTTTGGCTTCAATTGATCGATCTACAATTATCATGTCTCCAGGCTTAATTCCGGCATTAATCATTGAATCACCATCTACTCTAACTAAAAATGTGGCAGGAGGGTTTTTTATCAAATGTTTATTTAGATCTAGTGTGTCTTCAATATAGTTTTCTGCAGGTGACGGAAAACCTGCAGCGACACTTTCTGTCACCAAAGGTACTTTTGTTTCTGTAAAAGTAACTGATTGAGAAAAAAATGTTAGTGTATCATTATCGTATCGCATATCCATTTCATTTGCTATTTTATCTATATTATAAATACTTACTCTTTTAACTTCTCTTACCATTTTATGCTCTCTCCTTTATTAAAAAAGTTCTGGTTCTATCCAGCACAAAAAAGTTTTCTGAAAATCATGTGAATATTTGGATAGTTTATTATAGTTACAATTAATATACTCGGCAAAATTATTCCTGTGTTCATTTGATAGAAAGAACCCTCTAAGATCTTTTTGAAATAGGTTTCTATGAGCTTTATCATATTCCCCTACCCTTTTATCTATAGCTGCTTCTTCAACATCTTTTTGTCTTCGGTCAGTGATAAACTGTACAAAATGAGTTCTATCCAAGTCAGGTATTAGTAACGGATCAGAAGCATTAAATATTTTTTTATGTCTAACCTCACATATTTTAATATCATTTTTTCTTATATAAAAGTATAAATCTGTTTTCCTTGTATCTACTTCTGTAATTACCATATAGTCAGAAAACCACTTATCAGACTTAAGCTTTTGTATATCTATTTTATTGAATTGTTCTACAATAACATTTTTATCTGATTTTATTTTGATAGGATTTTTTATTTCATTGCTATTTAATACTGGATCCTGGCATTTTATAACTCTATTACTTGTCCTACCTGATACATTTATATAATTACAGTCTCTAAGTTGAGCCAATGATCTAAGTATAGTTTTAATGTTCATATTTAAATTATATGATAAATCGCCGTTAGAAATTTTAATAGATCTATCATTCTCCGATGAATTACTGTATAAGTATAAAAAAACCCTGGCTGCACTATCATGTAAACTAGACGTGAGAATTTTATTAACAACAAGTGATGGTATAGTGTTCATAATTATTATATTATTTATACTTAAACCCTTTTTGGGATCAAGTTGATAGTTTCTCTGTAATTTTATTAATTATATGTTTATAAGTTTATTTCCCTAACAACTACATCCATTTTGAGGACTAAGTATATAAATTATTTTCTAGAACTAACAAAAATAATCATTTCTTTAAACTAGTATTATTTATTTCAAATTCACCTGATTTAGTTTTCGAAATCCATTCACCTTTAGCTATTACTCTGAAACCATTTACTGTATTGAGATACAAATTGTATCCGTAATCATTTTTTCTGATTACGACCATATTGTTTGTAAATTTACTGATCAATTTTATATTATGACCGGTCCATCTTGCTGAATTCATATATAACCTTAAACTAGTTATTTCTTAAAAGTTTTTTTACGTATTCTGATAATGATTTATTTTTATATAGATATTTGTCATCCTTGAAAAACATATTAGATATATCAGCCATATTTTCATTGTTAAAAATTAATCCATCCTTAACTGAAGGTATTTCTCCATCATTAATTTTATTCTTTATATCAATTAAAATATTAAGATCACACTCTTTTATTTTACACTGAGGAGTTAATAACCCATTATTTCTAAGAAAATCGCTATATTTAATGAAATTAGCTTTATGAAATCGTTCATAATATTGATCGTAATCTTTTCCTTTAACGACAAGTATACGTAACTCTATTAGTTCTTTGGTACATTTAATTAGGTTATTTACTTGTGGATCTTTCAACAAGCTTGAACTCTTTTTTGTTTCACCTGTTTTATAAATTTCTTCTAATTTTTTTAATACTGTCCAATTCATATTTTCTTTAATAGTGTCTCTACAAAGTCTTATATAATAAATAATTATTTTTTATAATGTCTTCTATTTTTTTTCCATATTTTATATTGTGAAGAACCTAAATGACTTTTTAATAATTTATAGAAAGAGTTAGGTTTTAAATTCAAATCTGTCATCATTTGAGTGGCTGTTATTTTGTAATCATCCAACAATTTGAAATATTTAGCAAATTCATCAGGTTTCTTTACTGGAGGACGACCGAATCTAATACCTTTATTTTTTGCCTGTTCAATACCTTCACGCTGAGTTTTTTTAATATCTTTTCTTTCTTTCTCTGCT
The DNA here is from genome assembly GCA_036011305.1 of Victivallales bacterium. Taxonomy (GTDB): domain Bacteria; phylum Verrucomicrobiota; class Lentisphaeria; order Victivallales; family GWF2-38-69; genus DASCNA01. The sequence goes on along the minus strand of DASCNA010000097.1, from coordinate 33,534 downwards.
GTATAGCTAAGTACCTCTAAAACAATATTTGAAATTAATTTTTGTATATCCTCTTTTTTTTCTGCAGTATTAAGAATAGGCATATCTAATACCTTTATACCAATATTACGTTCACAAAACCATTGCCATTCTTTTTTTATTTGTTCTGAGTTTCTTCCGAAACGATCAAGTTCTTTGATAATCAAGGTATCCCCTTCTCGAATAATCCTTTTAAGGGTAACATATTCTGGCCTATCAAAGTTTTTACCTGAAATTTTATCTATAAAGATATTTCTCTCATCATCTATAATAGATTTAATGGAATCTAGCTGTCTATCAATACATTGATCTTTTGAAGAAACTCTTATATAGCCAAATATTTTATTTCTCATTTTTAATTCCTAAAGCAAACCAATATGGATTAAAACTTGATTCAACAAGTTCTAATATCATTTCTAAAAATGGATTATAGTTATTTTTTGTATGGGCCAGATCTAGTGTTTCATAGTATTCAAGCCTTTTTTTAACAGGTATTATTAATGCAGGAAATCCATCTTTCATTAATTCAAAATTCATAAGAAGTCTTGAAGTTCTTCCATTGCCATCTACAAAAGGATGAATTTTAACAAAATCTACATGAACTCTTACAGCTCGTTCAACTGGATGAAGCTCTTTTCCTTCGTTTTTATACCAGTTTATAAAATGTTGCATTTCTTCATGAAGATGAATAAATTCAGGAGGCATATGTTTTGCTCCAGATATAGTCACGTTAATGTTTCTATATGCACCTGCACTTTTATCATCAATATTTTTTAAAATCAACTGGTGTATTAATTTTATATTCCATTCAGTTAATGATTCTTTTCTATTAACTAAATCTTCTATAAATAAAATTGCTTGCTTATGATTTATAGCTTCAAAATGCTCACGAATAGTTTTCCCACCTATTGTTATTCCTTCTAAAGCTACTTTGGTTTCTTTTAAAGTTAAAGTATTTCCTTCAATGGCATTAGAGTTATAAGTCCATTTTAAAACAAGTTCCTCGTGCAAGTTTTTTACAATATCTGGAGATAGTGGTCTATATTTATCAAGCTTTTCTTTTAATTTATCAACTTTTTCAAAATTCATTTTTAATACTCATAGTAAATTTATATTTGTAAATGTACTCTTCTGTTTATAAATATTTATATATCTAAAACATGACTTTTACAAACAATTAAACTAATAAAGTTTTAAATCTTTTTTAATGTATACTTTTTAAAACATTCACCCTCCCCTTATTATTCATTTTGAGTAATAAAGAATTTAAATAATATTTTATTATGAGAATCCAGCCTAGAGATTTCATTGAGTTCCCTTAGAAGCTTTTCTTTTTCTTTCACACTTAGATATATAAAATTATTTGAATCAACAAAACTTTTAAGGTCATTAATTTGAACTTTTTTACTGGTACCATTTAAATAATCATCAAACCAACTATTTAATTCCAGTTCATTCTTTTTTACTGCTTCTTGAAATTCTTTACGCTCATTATCAACCTTTTTCTGTCTAAGAACTTCTTTTTCTTTAGCTAGTTGTTTAAGTGCAGCAGTTTCTGCTATTAACTGAACCTGTTCAGATACCATGTGTTTAAATAATGCTGTAGGTGATTTTATATTGTTATTCTTCTTTTTCTTATATTGCTTCATTGTTTCTTTTAATAAGTTATCATTAGACACAGAACAAACATAATGTTCTATAGATCCTCTGAAATCTGTTAATTGATTTTCTAACTCTTTTACTAGTTCTAAATTTACTGGATCTACTGATTTGTTATTGTTATTAGAAGAACCGTTAGGTTTATTTATTTTATTATACTCTTTATAAGGAGTTCCCCATTTAGTTCCTTTTTGACATCCTGATTCAGTTCCCGATGTAGAGTAAAATTTTTTAACTTCTTCCAGGTTTTCTTTTTTCTTTCCGGATAACTTTAAATATCTGGTTTGGCCAATATAAAGAACTTCAATTTCATTATCTGCTTTAAGCATAGAAATTGAATTAGCTACTGTCTTTGATGTTTTGGTTAATCGTTTTGCGATAGTTTCATTTTTCATGCAGAAAAACCCATCTTTACGATTAGTGAAATCTGCAATCATTTTCTTGAGTGCTGCTCGAGTAGTGTATTCCCTGCCCTGTTTATTCACTGGCATTCTCCTTTTAATATTTTGGTTTACCCAAAAAAGACAGAAAGAGTACGTTAGAACTTGACGTGGGAATTCTATAAGTTATAATATTAAATACTAAATGTTAAAAGAAGAACCACTAAGTTCTTATACTTTACCCGGAATTGCAGTTCCGGGTTCTTCTTTTTAAAGGCTTATTACTTTGCTATAAGCTATCTCCTATGTTAATCTTTTAAATTTCATATTCACTTATCTTTATAACACATTATTCTCTTAATTAAATACATCGTTTTCAAGGCAAATGATTAGCAATATTAAGATTGATAAGTAATGATGAGAATTATGATAACCTATTTTATTTCAATATTAATCATCATGATCAATATTGAAATAAACATGATTAATAATTAGATAAGAAAGCATTACTTTAAGCTCAATTTCATGATAAATATAAAATTAATGTGTGATAAACTTTGAGAATAAACATTAATTGTAAAAAAAAACAAAAAAATATTAACCTTCCCTTCCCTGCAATATAAGAAACAATTTTTTAAAACAATACAAATTTCTAATTATTTATTTTCGTATATAGCAAAACATAAACTAATAAAGATTCATAAAATAATGTAACTTAGATAGGCTTTATTATATATATATAGGCGACTATAATAGTTATTAATACTTATCATATATCAATCAAATATACTCATTTACTAATCACTTATTTTTTAAATTTTTACATATTTCGTAAAAATCTATAAAGTTATTTTTAGTGTATCATTGCTTTATAATATATCTAATAATGCTGGTCAATTATCAGCTTAAATGATCATTAATCATCATAATTATATGCAAGATTAAATATAGATTTTGATTCTTTGATGAAGATATTACTCATCACATGATGAGTAATATCTATTTTATTAAAGTAGAAGATCAACTTAAATCAGCAACGCATGACAATAATGATAAGTATTGATTATTAAAACAAATGAAACAAAAAACATCAATCACATGTCATAAACAACGCATATACTGATCATTGTTTATCATTGTTATAAATTAATAAATTTTTCATCAAGTTTAAAGATTTTACTATTTCTACAAAAAATAATATTTACCAATACTATTCATGATAAGTTTATGACTTCTAATTGATAAGTATAAGCTATTGTATTTACTTAAATTTTATATTATAATTTAAGTAAATACTTACAAAAAGAAATTAATAATTATGGATAATAAAGACAATATTAAAGAACAATTAGAGTTTGTTTCTATAAAAGATATTGAATCATTATGTAATGTTAGCCAAGCTACTATAATGAGATGGGTTGATACACACAGAGATGATACGAATTATTCATATAAGCGTGGACGTAATAGATATATATGTAAGGAAATGTTTATTATTGACTATCCGCCAGTTAATAAATCTAATAATTCATCACCCCAAGATAAAGAAGGGGAGTTTAACAAAAATAATAATTATACTGAAGATAATAAAAATCATGAAAAAATAGCTTTAATGACAATATCAAAACAAGCTAATGATATCTCTCAAAACTTACTAAATATTAATAATAAAAAAATCCCAATAATTAGGCATACAACATTTTGGACAGCTATTGTTGCAATAATAATTATTATAACGTTAGTATTCGTAGGTATTACTTATAAACAGGAATTAATTTCCAACCATAAAAAAGAATTAACCAACAAGGATATATCATATAAAAAAGATTTAACTAATCAAAATCTTTATTATAAAAAAGACATTATTATCACAGAAAAAGAAGTAAATTCATTAAAAAATCGTCTAACTGAAAAAGAAAAATATTATCAGGCGATGCTTGCTAATAATAAAAAACTAGCTGGATATCAAAGCCAATTAATTACAGATTACAAGAAACAGATATTAGAACTGAAAACTGAATTAAAAGAATTAAATAGTGATAAAACTTCCTCTAACACTACTACCACACAAAAAATATAGGGCAGGGGAATAAATTTAAAAAGTATTTTATTTACAGTACAATATTTTAGTATTATCTTCTTAAAACGTTTTTATCAATACTAGATTTTATTATCTGATTACCAATTAACTTCTTAATAAAAATTAATCCATCCTTTCAAAATTACTTGTTATTTTCTGCTTTATTAATATAATAATTTATTATTCCAATAAAATAATAAATTATTGGAATAATTATATATTTAAGCACAAATAAATAAAAGGAGTTTCGTTAATATGATAATTGTACTTGGTGGTAAGAAAGGTGGAACAGGAAAATCAACAATTGCAACGAACCTTGCTGTTTCAATATCAAATAAAGATAAATCAGTACTTTTAATTGATGCTGACCCACAAGAGACTAGTTATGAATGGTACCAAGCAAGAATTGAAAATGAAAAACTTTCCAATATTTCTGCAACACAAGGAAAAGGAAATATTAAAAGAATGATAATAGATTTTAAAGACAAATATGATTTTATTATCATTGATACACACGGTGGTGATTCAACTGAACAAAGAACAGCGTGTTTAGCAGCAGATATTTTTTTAATGCCAGTAAGACCTTCCTTTGCTGATGTTTCAAGCCTTTCAAAACAATTATCAAATTTTGAAGAACTATTAGATTTAAATGAAAGATTAAAACTTTATTGTCTTCTCAGCCAATGCCCAACAAATATAAAAATGAAAGATAAAAAAGACGCTTTAGAAGTTCTTATTGAATTTCCCTATATTAACATTTTAGAATGCAATACTTCCTGGTATAAGGTTTATTGGAAAGCACTAGAATGTGGAATGGGAGTAGGGGAGTATGATAAAAAACACAAAGCATCTAAAGAAATAGAAAAACTAGTTGAGGAAATAGCATGAGGAAACCAAATATACCTAAATCAGTTAAAGAAAATGGTGAACTTACAGAAAAAGAGAAAAATTTTGTCGAAGCAGCTGATTATTCACATAAAGAAGTAGAAGTAAGTAAAAAGAGAAATAGAAATGCTGTACCAGTTTCATATTCATTAACTGAGAATGATATGAAAATATTTAAAAGAATGTATGAGATCATTCTAAAACAAAAAGAACCACATGACAAATTCCCTAAAAATTCAGACATAATAAAAATGGGACTAAGAAAATTAGATAATATTAATGATGAAAAACAAATTATAAATTTATATTATGATGTTTTGAAAAAATAAATTATTATTCCAATAATTTATTGGAGTAATAATTTAAATCTTTAATTTTCTTTAATATCTCTATTAGAATGTAGAAAAGACTTTTCTAAAATATATCAAATAAAGTTAAAGAAGAAGAATTAAACTCTAATTGCTAGTATTAGTCTCTTTCTAATACTAGTAAACTTCAATTATTATTATACATGCTTGTTCTCGTGGTTCATTTTACCCATTTGTGCGGTTATACCCAATGTAAGAATTTATCTATAATCTGATATTGGGTAAAATCGTGGCAATTTTTACGGTCTGAATAAAAATCAATTTTTTTTGACAATATAATTTAAATACTTACTATCTAATGTCTTATGATTCAAAATTGATATTATTTACAGAAAATCTATAGGGCAAGGACCAACTGTAAGGTACGTGAGCTGAGCCGCCACTTTTTATTCCGTTTTTAGTAAAATGGTTCTACTTTTTATAAAAAATTACCGAAATAGCTCAGAAAATATCTTTTTTGTGATTTTTAAACGAAAATTAATACCGACTTCGGTCGATCTAGGAACTTAACTTTTTTGCTGCTTTGAGTGCTTTTATTTATAAAGTGTTGGTTTTGAATCACTAAACCTGTTTCAAAAAAGTGGCGGCAGAAAGCAGCTACCTTACAGTTGGTCCGGCAAGGGGTAATTATATAAATCAGTTTGGAACTCATTAAAAGCCATTTAAGCGTCTTTTAAGTTACTGTGACATTATATATGTTTTTATCAACTTTATTAATTTATTCATATAAAGAGCCAAAATAAAAGGGATTGCAAAGGTCTCCTTTGCCCTAATAGCCATCACAAAATTATATTAGCTGGATAAATATTAAAATAATAATAAATATTAATAGTTACTTATATTTACTTTTAAAGATAATATAACGGAGACGAAGAGCGTAGCGATGATGGTCGTAGTCTAAGGATTGACGGATGTCAATTCGCTAATACGAGGAAGTATTACCGAGTATCCTTTTTATTAATATATTTGTTTGGGTGGGGTAAAGGGGTTTTTGATTCTCGAAGGAGTGAAACGACTATCAAGAAACTAAAAGGGCTTTCCATATTAGTTAATATTATATAAATGGGTTATAAGGGGATTTCCCCTTATCCTTATATTTCTTTTTGCTTCTTTTTCTTTGATTGGTAGTTTTCTTGTTTGATTGTATTTGTATTTTAGATGTATTTTAGATGTTTGCTAATGACCTATTGCTTAATAGGTTATAAAATGTAATTGCAACTCAGTTTATGTAATAAGCTTCAAGTGTAATTGCAACTCAAATTACGTGAGTATAAAAAGTTCAATTGCAACTCCATTTATGCAAGACAGGTTCGATATAATTAAGTAGATTATTCTAATTAAAACTCAGTTTATGTAAAACAGCCTCAACACAAAATATATCGCGTATTGCAACTCAAATTACGTGAGTATAAAAAGTTCAATTGCAACTCTATTTATGCAAAACAGGTTCGATATAATTAGGTACATTATTCTAATTGAAACTCAGATTATGCATAACAGCCTCAACACAAAATATATCGCGTATTGAAACTCAAATTATGTAAAATTTAACTTATTTATAATTGAAACTCAGATTATGTAAAACAGGTTCGATATGATTAAGTAAATTATTCTAATTGCAACTCAGATTATGTATAACAACCTCATTAAAGTAATTTCTTATTACTGCTCAACCTATTTTTTTAAAATAGGTTTGAGCCATATAGCGACCATTTGTAAGTATAGCTTTGATAACTGTTTTATAACAAAAGATTTACGCAGTCTTTACGTTTTTGCTCTTATCTATCAAATATTTTATTATTTACTTAATATCAACAGGTTAATAATTTTGCTAATGTGTAAAATTCTAAATTAGGCTGATACGCTGCCATGTTGGTGATTAAAATAATTTTGTGTATAGGATAAAGTATTGTTGAAAAAAAGCCAATTGCAACTCAAATTATGCAAGACAGGTTCGATATAATTAGATACATTATTCTAATTGAAACTCAGATTGTGTAAGATGCTCTCAAATTAAATATTTTCTAATTACTTCACAAAGAAATAAGGCTAAACTTATTAATTAAATCTTTGTAATATATTGGTTGCAATTGCTTATTTTTAAAGTATTATCTATTATAAAAATAATTCTAAAATAAAAATTTTCCTTTATGAAAAATTCAAAAGTTAAAGTTATTTCTAAAAAGTCTTCATATTTGGCGATATCAAATAAATTTGCTACTGCAAAAAACCAGAAATTATTATCCAGGGATGCACAAAAACTTGAAGCTTGGCTTATCAGCCAGATAAGGCCTAGGGACAAGGAATTTCATTCATATAGAATTGAAGCCTCACAGTTACGAGAACTATGTAATGTTAGCAAGTCATATTCTTATGCTAAATTAAATAGAATTTCAGACGAATTATTAACACATGTAGTATATATAAAGGAAGATAACAGATTAAAAAAATATGGATTGATTAGTTCTTCTGAATACCATATTGGTGAAGGATGGTGTGAAATGAGCATTCATCCTGATTTAAAACCGCATATGTTAAATCTTAAAGCTTCTTCTAGATTTGCAATACTTGAATTATTTATTTCATGGTCATTTGTAGGTGTATACTCATATCCCTTATATAAATATCTAAAATCCTTTATCCATGCCGGGAATGATTCATATCAAATTGAAATAATGTTAGATGATTTAAAAGGTTCATTAGGGTGCTTAAATAAATATGAAAACTTTTCTAATTTCAAGAAAAAAGTACTTGAGCCTACAAAAGAGGAATTTGAAGAAAAAGCAGATATATACTTTGTATATGAACCTGCAAAAAAAAATAAAAAAAAAGTTATATCTATCATTTTTGTTATTAAAAGGAAGCCCAAATTGCCATCTAATTTACAAGATATTGTAGATATTGAAAATAATAATAAAAATATAATTGACGTTGAACATCAACAAATTCCATTACATTTCAAATCAAATAGTGAGTTAGGATTATATAATGACCTAGAAATTTTAGGATTTTCAGGTGACATATCTACTTTTATTGAAGAAGTTGGTGAGCATAATATAATAAAAGCCTTAAAAGATGTTCACGAAGCTCAACAAACAGGCAATATTAATAGTCCCGCAGCTCTGCTTAGAGCAAAAGCTAATTTATACAACAGACAAGAAAAAGCAAAAGAAGAAGTACAAGAAATCAAAGCTAGGAAAAATATAGAAGAAGAAGAAAAACGTAATCAAAGATTAGTGGATGGTAGAGCAGAATTAAATAAAACATATATTTTTAGAGTAGAGCAGGGAATAGCTAACTCCGAACAAGAAGCATTTTTTGATGATTTTAGGCAGTTCAAATCAATTGAGGAACATAATAATACATACCTTAAAGATGGTACAAAAGTAATAGATTATCTTAATAATATAAACTTTTCTAGCATTTATGATCTTGATGATAAAGTTTTAGCAATGTTTTTAAATTGGAAGTCAGAAACATTGCCACTTTAATTAATTGAATAAAAAAGATATAATATTCTGATAAGTAAGTTGTTTCAACTATCTACTATTTGAATCATCTGAAGAGTAAATAAGAAAGCTAACCCAAATCGATGAAATAATGAAAAATATAGAAAATTTCCTAGCAAAAATACCGAAAGTTGAACTTCATTTTCATCTTGAGGGAGCAATACCCATAGATTGTATTTACGAAATAGTAAAAAAATATGACAAAGGCACAACAATTAAATCTTTTGATGATATTACAGACAAATATGCATTCAAAGACTTCCCACATTTCATCAAAACTTGGCATTGGCAAGCTAAATACCTAAGAGAATACGAAGATTTCACATTCTTAGCTGAAGAAATAGCTAAAAGTTTGATTGCCCAAAATATTAAGTACGTTGAATCTGAAGTTACACCTGCTGATTATGCAAATCAACATGGTCTTAGTAGAGAGGGGATAATACAAGCCGTTCGCAAAGGATTAGATAAATACAAAGATAAAGTAAAAGTAAATATTCTCTATGGCTTCAATAGAGATTTTGGCCATGAATTTGCAATGCATCAGCTACTAGAGACAGCAAATCAAGTTAGGGAATATGGAGTTATAGGAGTAAGCCTTGGTGGTTGTGAACACCTCTATCCAGCAAAACTTTTCAAGGAAGTTTATCTAAAGGCAAAGGAATTAGGTTTTCGTACAACTATTCATGCAGGAGAATATGCAGGCCCAGATAGTATTTGGTCTGCAATAAAAGATTGTAAAACAGAAAGAATTGGACATTGTACATCTGCTTTTAAAGATGATGAACTAATAGAATATTTATTAGATCATCAAATTCATTGTGAGTTAAATCCAATTTCAAACTTAAGAACTAGAGTTGTAAATCAATACTGTAATCATCCTGTTAAAAAGTATTATCAATGCGGCATGAATATTTCTATTAATACAGACGATCCCGCTATGTTTAACACTTCTCTATATAAAGAATATAATTACTTAATTGAAACTTTTAACTTTAGCTTAAATGATATTAAGCAATTATTACTGAATGCAATAAACTCTTCATTTGCCACTGCTGATGAAAAAAATAACTTAAAAGCAGAGTTAGAAAATTATTATAGAAATAACTTATGAAAGATGTTTATGTAAGAAAATCATTTACACCCAATAGCAGATGTTTGCTCTTTTTAGCTATGTTATATATAGCTATTTTATGTGCTTGTTCAGCAGTAGGCTATAAAATAGTCGGTTATAGAGTTTTTATTTTAAACTCAGCAGCAGTTTTATATCCACTAACCTACATAATTTCTGACACTATTGCAGAAGTATATGGTTATGCGATAATGAAAAAGATTATTTGGTTTGGTATTATCACTGAAACTATTTTCGCTTCTTTAGTGGTATTAATGGTATATATGCCCGGCTTAAACACTCCATATCAAACGAAAGCTATCACATTTACATTAGGAGCCGTTCTCAGATTTGTTTTATCTTCTATATTTGCTGATATTTGTTCAAGTTTTACGAATGTCTGGATCATATCAAAGATGAAAGTTAAAATGCATGGTAAAAGGTTTTGGTTCAGGGGCATGGTAGCCTTAATAGCGTCTGAATTCATAATAGCATCAATTAGTGTCATTTTTGCTTTTGCTGGAAGAGAAAGTATAATAACTGTTATTGAAATGTCTTTTTCAGTTTATATTTTTATGCTTCTATTTGGTTGTATTCTAATTATCCCAACAACATATGTAATAAGAGTTATTAGAAACTTTGAGAAAATAGATGTTTATGAAGAAAAAATTCGGTTTAATCCTTTTGTCTTTTCTTCAAAAGATTAATTAAATCTTGTTTTTCTTTTTCTTCTTCTTTAAAAACAATTTCATTTTTTAGAAAAGTTATTTTAGCTGCATCGTTACCAGACATTTGATCAATATCGTTATTCGTTACTTCAAACAGATTTTTTTTAATTAATTTTTTTGTTCTAATACTCCTAAATGTAACTGTATTCGAATCTTGATCATAACCACAAATTTTTTCTTGAGGAGCTAATTCAACTTTTTTGACGTAATCATACATTAATAAAATATCAGAAGGTGAAAATGAATTAACAAAATCTGTTTTTTTAGGAAATTCGAATGCATTAATTTGAAAGACTTTATTCATTTTTGATATTTGTATGAGAAATATATATTCGTATTCAGAAACTTCAGTGATTTTCAAAAGCCTATAAGGATATTCTATATAAGAATCTTTAAAGGCTAATTTTTCCAAGGATTTTTTTAAAAAATTAGATGCCTTGATAAAACAAGATCTATTTTTTGCAGTGACATTAGTACTCATAGTATTACTCTTTAGTTTAGGAAACAAGTACAATACTATAAATATTTTACACTAATTTGCAAATTACTTGACTGAACTTAATCTTTTATGACCTTATATCTAATAAAAACATTAAAATTCAATTTTGGATTCAACAATCGTACCAATATATTCGTCTTCATCTTCCATTACTCTCATTTGATGACTTGGTAGATCTTTATTTAATGGTTTTAAAAATTTATATTCACCATCAATCAAAACCTGCCTGAATATAACAGCTTCAATATTTTTTTGACGAACAAGTATGTATGCCCTATCGCGAATTTCTTTATGAGGATTGCAAACGATTTTAGTTCCCTTTGGAAAAAGAGGCTCCATTGAAGAATCTTTCACTTCCATTGTAAATGCATCATCAGGCAATTCTTTATCTGTTATTACTGTTTTAAGTGTTCCAGAATCACTTATTTCTTGAACCCATTCGTCTGCCTTTATCCAAGAATATACTGGTAACCTTCTTGTGTTTCCAAATATTGACTCCTTGATAGTATTCCAAGGAATTGGATTTAAACCTTTGAGCTGATCAAGTGTTAACGAGAAATAATCTGCAATTGGTCTTAATAATTTATCCTTGGGGTTTTTTGTATACCCTTCAACCAATCGTCCTATTGTAGAAGCGTGAACACCAATAGCTTCTGCTAAGGTTACATTATTTATATCGTGGAGAAATATTAAATTCTTTACAATTTCTCCTGGTGTGTTTAGTACTTCAATGTTTGATGTCATAATAATCCAAAATATTTAGAATATATAAAAATATACTATAAATGCAATTTATTTGCAAGAAACTATTCGATATTTTTGCTTAAAGAGAAATAACAGTAATATTCCAATAATAAAAACAGAGGCTGATTGCAGACATAAAGATATCTTAAAAGAGTATAAATCAGCTAAATATCCATAAAAAGGAGCAGCTCCGATAAGTATAATTCCTTTAGAAAAGCCAAAAAATGAAATCACAGTTGCTCTAATTGATGACTTTGTATTTTTATTTACATAATCATATACAATTGGAATTGTGGCTCCCCATGTAAACTCTCCAGCCAAAATAATAATTAACCCCATGTAATTGGCTATTATTCCCATATACAAAATATACCCCGTAGTTAATAAAAATAATAAAATCAACGAACACAAAATCCCTAATTTTTCATCTATATAATGAGCGATAATAGCACTAAAGCTTCCAAAGAGCATCCATATGGTATAAATGTAACCAAAATACTGTATGCTGATATTTGATTCGATAAGATAAGGTTGAAAAAATCTGTGGCTTACCTGCATAAAAGCTAATAGAACAGATGATAATAGTACAACTATTAAAACGTCTGATTTTTTTCTAGTTGCTTGAAGTGCTCTAAATCCAATAAGTAAAAAATTTTTGCTTTCATTACATCTCTCTTCATGATGAATATTAGGTTCAACAAATAAAGAGGCTATAATTATACTTAACAAACCACCAAAAGCAGTAAAAAGCATATTATAGCTCATGTCTATGTAGCCAATATATCCACCACATAATGCCCCTAATGCCATTCCAAATAAAGAAAGCCCTCGTGCTTTTCCTTCCACTTTTTTATATTTATCTTCTATTTTAAGTATATACAGTGTATCAAAAATAAAGGCTGAATCACTTCCGGAAATAAAAGCTTTCGATAAACCTAGAAAACAAAATCCTACTAAAAACAAATAAAAAGAATTACCTATAAATATGACTAAAAAAGCAAGTGTATAAAGTACAGATCCTACACATAATGAAATTTTCCGTCCTATTGAATCTGATAAGCTTCCACAAGGTATTTCAAAGATCAATTGCATTAAAGATTGAAAAGCAAATAAAATTAATATTTCCGCATAGCCTAACCCTTTTGACTGAAAGAATAAAACAAAAACCGGTAAATAGAAATATAATCCCAGCATGAAGGAAAACAGATAATACTTGATGATATTATATTTTATACTTGGGTTTTCCATAACCGACACATCGGAAAGATTTTATGTTCATCACAAAAAGATTCATTATCAATAGATTGTTCAAAGGGACAACCGCGATAGCAAATAGAAACATAATCGCAACTATAACATTTGGAGATAGTATTTATAAAGTGATTCATTTCATTATTGTCATCAAAATTAAGTAAGAATTTTCTGTTTTCAAATTTACCAAAATATCCATTGCTTTTCCCATGATGTTCTTTGTCTTCATCAAAAAATAATGAACATATATAACAAGTATTATTTGGGAAGACAGATATTCGGTCAATTGTTCGGCCAACACAACCTTTATATCCTTTTTCGTTAAACTTAATTAAATCATTTTTGTAGGCATATGTAGGAGGATACCAAATATTAAAAGAATATTTATTTTTATGCGTTTCTAAATCAGCATAAAATTTTATCCATTCTTCTGGTTCAAGGCAAATATCTTCAGAGCGTTGTTTTGCATTACCTGCTCTGGTTACAGAATGAAAATTGACACTTGAAACCCCTAGTTGTTCACCAAGTTTCAAAATATCATTTGCACAGTGTTGGTTCCTTTTTGTTATCGTAGGGATGATTCTTACACAAAAACCTTTTTTTATTGCATATTTTATATTTGCAACTGCTTTTTGAAAGCTACCTTTTCTTCTTTGAGAGTCATGATACTCTGCAGAAGCACTATCCAAACTGAAAGATAAGTATTCTAATTCAGTATGTGAGATATGATCATATAACGATTGATTAAACCAACCATTAGTATCCAAAATACAATCCATTCCAAATTCATTTATTTTTTTTATTGTAAAAAACAAATCATCTGAAAGAGTTGGTTCTCCTCCTATGATTGTACATTTCTTAGTCAAATGAACTTTAAAAAACATAAGAAAATCAACAATCTGCTGCCGGCTCATTTTCTTCGGGTTTGATAATCTTTCTCCTAAATAACAATGTTTGCAAAACATATTACATTTTTCATCTATATAGATAAAAGCATTTGCAAAAGTTTTCCCATGTAACCGCTTGTTTCTATAATACTTATCATTTTCAATCATAATTACTTACCTCTTATTTAGAAATTATAAGTAAAAAATTTATAAATACAATAAAACCGTGTGTAATATATTTTTTTTTGCAATTTAATTGCATTTTTTATGCAAATTAATTGTAATATTTAAATATTGTGTAATTGTAATACGGTGAAATCAAAAACATATAACGACAAAACAAAGTGACAAAAGCTAAAGAAGACATATTACTAAAAAGGACAGTTAAATAACTAACGTACAACAAGAAGAAGGGAACGTATCAAAGGACTAAATATAGGTACGCATATAATATCAACTATAATTGGCAATTATGATGGAATCATTAATTTATAAAATAGATTCAAAAACTAAATATCATGAAATTAATTTTGATAACATAAAATCAGATCTAGATTCTTTAAATTTTGATTTCAACACTGTGTATGAAACAATTTTAATATTGGGTCAATCTAAACAAAGGGAGGTAAATCGTCATAGAGTTTAGTTCAGAAAAACGGAGGTTATTCTGGACTTAAAGTTTTAGACACAAATTAAGCTGGTAATTGATAAAATTCAGTAAATATTTGTGGTCAAGTTAATCAAAGGAATAATAACTTGATAGGCAGTTACTTTTATGAACTGATTTATTTTTCCCAATTTAAAGGTTCATTTAGATATAAAAAAATAGGAGATGAAAAATTCCCTTTTTATAGCTATATTTGAGGCTAACATAATGTAATATAGATCAAATCCTATGACGATTTACCCCCCTATGTTTAGATGTACCCAATATTAGAAGAACTCGTGAGTAATATTTTAAAATATGCTATGAACCAGGAAGATATTAATTTGTCATTAAACTATATAAATAATTCAATGATTATTAATATAGAAGATTATGGAGATAAGTTTAATCCAATGGAATCTAAAGTTCCGGTAATAGTTAAATCAGTTGATGATATGCTGATAGGGGGACTCGGCATACATATAGTAAAACAACTAGCAAAAAGAATCAATTATCATCGAGTAGGAGGACACAATATTCTCCAAGTTATTATTGAAGCTGCAATAAAAAATAAAAGACAAGAGGTATAAGATGATTACTACGATTTTAATATGTTTTGATGTTATTTTAATTGGTTTAATAGCATGGGTAATTATAGATATAAACAGAAATTTTTGTAAAAGTAGGAATTTAAATAGAAAGTATATATTTAAAATGTGGGGAAGGGAGTATTAAATGAATATTAATCACCAAGAAAAAAGACAAGTTTACATTAGTTCTTATAAAAAACATTTACACATGATTGAAGTCTATAAATCAAAGCTTAATTCCACTAAAACAAGGTATACTTTTGAATTGGATCATAGCTTTCAGCATCTATCAAACTGAATCTAAGTTAATTATTTCTTTTTCTAATTCTTTTCTTGTTTCAGGTGAAACTTCATGCATTAGTTCTTCTTCTCTTGATTGCAAAACTACTTTTCCTACCTCAAGTAAATGATATTCAAAAGCTTTCTTTTTCTCATCTGAGAGTATTGAATATGCATAATCTAAAACATGATTACTATCTTTAGTGCCTAGAGATTTCAGCATAAAATACATAATATAGCCTTTTGATTCATCGGGAAGAATGTTAAACATATTAACTATATATTCATTATTGATTAAGGAAGCTGATTTAACTTCTTTACGGTAAAGTTTAATTATGTCTGAAAAGGCTGTTTCAATACTATCTGAAACACTATTTCTTCTACCATTAAAATAAGACATAAGAGTTTGGTACTTTATCCCGGCATCACTTGCAAGCTTAGCTTTAGTAAGATTATTAAGCTTGCAGTGTCTATCAATTATTTCAATAAATTCTTTAAGGGGTATCCCCATTATTCTCTCCTCAACCTATATCAAAAAAAAAACTATAAAATCATAATAAATCATAAAATTACAAAAAAAAACAAAAAAAACAAAAAAAAACAAAAAACATGTCTTGTAATATGACTTTAGTGATATTATATATTGTTTCTATGATTTTTAAACATATTAGCATATTTAAAGCATATTTAAAAAGAGTTAGCAAATGAATTTAGAGGAAATAAGATCCAGAATTAACGCAATGCCCGAAATTATCAATTTAGATGATTACAGAAATGAAATTGTAATGATGAAGTCAAAAGGTTATAGCACGTGTTCAATAAGAAAAAAGTTCACAGAAGAATTCAATTTTCAGGTTAGTCAATGGAAGATCTATAACTACTTAAAAAAATATCCGATTACTACAGAAGAATTAAAGAAATATAAAACTAAATAAGCTACGCAAAAGGTAGTTACCTATCATAATAATCGAACTCACAATAAATATAGTAGGATTAAAAAATCTTAGGAGGTTATCAATTATGTTAAAAAACACAATTAATTTATTACACAGAATTCCTGCAAAAGCAAAATTTATTATAACAATATTAATCTTATTAATTCCCGATGTTATTTATGCTGCTTCCTATGGAAGAGATATTGAAAAAGGAATAAGTACAGCAGGTGGAATACTGTATGCATTAATATTCTTTGGTTGTGTCGCAATGGGAGGACTTGCCGGGTTCAAAATAGGGAGCGGAAAAGGAGAATCAGCCAAATATATGATAATAGGAATGGTTGTTGCTTCATTATCATATGCTTTTTGTGCCTTCATATTCACATCCAGTGGTTTAGGTTCCGTTATTATAAAACCAGCAGGGCAGTGGGGAGCATAATCCCATCAGGAGATAAGAATGACAGAAGAAGATCATCTAAACGTAAAATCAATTACTTCATTTAACGAATCTAAAGGAAAAGCTCTAGGGCTTGAAGGAAATTTAGGTTGGGGACTTGTAGTAGGTCTTATGCTATTCATTACATGTATAAGCGTAGGTTCATTGTTTGATAGCCTTCTTATTTCATTTGTCATAGGAATACTGCTTCTTCTAGTGTCTGTATTAGTTTTATTTCTTTTTTTTGTAGGCAAGCCTCCTGGATATGCTACAGAATTTCTTGAAATGCTTTTCAAAGGACCAGATGATGATATTCACCGATACAAGTACAAAAAAAATCCATTTATTAAGTAACGAGGTCAGTAATGTTTAGCAAATATAAACCTAGTGATGGATGGCTCATGCATGACATTATTCTATGGGAAGGACTGGAAGAAAAGAATTCCACAGCTAAAGGTTTTATTCTTGAAATTCCTGACATAAGAAGTGCATCAAATAATGTGAAGAATGATGTTTCAAGTAGGATAGATTCGGCATTAAGAATTACTCATCAATCAGGAAATAATATACGTATTCAAATCAAATGGGTGGTTAATTCGGATTATAGACCGGAACTTGCAAGTTACGAGGAAAAAACAAAGAAGTACGCAAAACATAGATTTGTAAAACATGTAAGAGAAGAACGAGTTAACAGATACAAGAAAATGGTAGCTAATAAAGAATTAAAAAGAGAGATTTGCTATATTTTTGTCTCGATAAGAAATTCAAGAAGCATTCCTCTTAATCTTTCAAAAGATCAACAATATTCATTTTATGACTCAGTAGTAAACACAAAAAAAGAACAATATAGAAATATATATCAGAAACTTGATGCTGTATTCAGAGGTATTAATGGAAGAATAACACCAATGACAGATAGAGAGCATCTTTTGGTTCTGTGGGACTATTTTAACCCTGGTTCAACAGAAAGAAGTTCCATTGATAGATATAAACAAATTATTGAAAGAGAGAAATTGATAAAAGATACAGAGGATCCTACATATTGCTGGCAAAAAGAATCAATTTACACTCTATGCATGAAGTCCGGGTTTAAAGGAAATGTTCACAGGATTGAAGGATCTGATTTTGGTTTCGTCATGGATGGATGCTATAACGATATTATTTTAATTGAAAGTTGGGGAAGCAGCCATTGGCCAGGGCAGTATCTCGAACTTACATCATTACCTTTTATTGATTATTCAATAACAGCAAATGTTTATCCTGTACCAGTGAAAGAAGGCAAAAAAAGGCTTGTAGATGAAATAAACAGACTTACTGCAGAGAACTCCAGTGCTGGTCAAAATATTGTAAATAATACTGCTTTTCTTTCAAAGAAAGCAAGACTTGAAAGATATGAAGGAGGATTAACATTCCCTTTTAAAGTACACTATATGATTCGTGTGTGGGATGCAGATAGAACTCATCTAACACGAAAGGTAAATGATATTAAAGCAGCAATTGAATTGATATCTGGAGCAACATACTATGAACCTGGTACTGCACAAACTCAAAAAGAATTTTTCTATATTGGTATGCCTGGATGGATTTTTAATACAAAATCTGCATATAGAATAAGAGCTGAAAATGATTATTTATGCGATAGACTTCCTATAAGCTCAACCTACACAGGTTATTTAAAAGATGCAGATGCAATTTATGATGGTGGGAACTTCAATTTAGTTGGGATAAAAAACTTCATCAATGGCACGCCACAGATGCAGTGTACATTTGGCATGCAAGGTTCCGGAAAATCCGCAACAATTGCCGATATTTTAGCCCAAACAGAATGTTTTTTTGATTATACATGTTTAGTCGAAGAGGGTAATTCATACGGTACATATGTTAAATTATTGGATCAAAAATCAATAATAATTACTCCTGAAGGTAATGATTCAATTAATTATTTTGACACCAATGGAGTGCCATTAGATAACATGCAAATATCCTTTGCAGCAACACTTCTCACACACATGTGTGGAGAAAATAGAGATAAAGACAGACAATTACTAAGACGTTCAATTCTATCTCAATATTTTCAAAATACTATAGAAGATAAATTTAGATTTTGGAAGAAAAGAAATCAGGATAAAATTCATGAGATCGCCAGGTTTTCTATTTCTTCTAATAAATATAGAAATTTATTTATGCCTACAGGTACTTTTTCGGCTGAAGCATGGGTTGAGTTTAGGGACGGATTAAATAATAAGCATGAAAAGCAAGAAGAACTCTACGCAAGTGTAACAGAGCAGGAAATATCAAGATTTCTAATAAATAGCGAAAAAGAGTTAATTAGAAATTCTCATGCATGGTATAAGCATGAAGATTTTCCAATTCATTCTGAGTTATTAGATGTAATGAAAATTAGGGAAGAAAATCATCCTGAAGATGAAGTTAATATACTTTTAACTTTACTTAAAAGCTGGACTGCAGAAGAAGGAGACTGTGGAAAATTATTCGATGGCATTCAAAATATTAAGCTTGGAAACCGTATAGATCATTTTGAACTTGGATTGATACCTAATTCAGCTGCACATATGAAAAGTGTAGCTGCTTTCTTAATAAGTAATAGCACAAGAAATAATATTATAAAACTCCCAAGAAGTGCTAAAAAGAGATTTCACTTTGAAGAAGTTGGTAGATTCATGGATATATCAGGCGGTGCAGATATTGTAGCCGAAACTTATGCTCAAATGCGTAAATTAAACTGTCAGCCAAATACAGTAATTCAACAATATGAAAAATTTAAAAATAGTCCTATAAGAGCAAGTATAACAGGCAATACAAAACAATATCTGTTTATGGGAATGCGTGACAGGGGAGATATAAAGGATATGACAAAAGATATATATATGCCCCAGGTTCTTCAAGATACATTAACAGATTATCCACAGCCTGAAAAAGTTAATTTTAGTTGCTTTACATATTATCATGATGACGTACCAGTGCCAAAATTTGGAACAGTTAAAAATATCCTTTCAGATGAAATGTTATATGTTGCAAGTACAAAAGGTGAAGATGTAGATAAAAGGGAAAGAGAAATCAAAGCAGCAGGTGGAGATTTATTAGACACAATAATTAAATCAGTAAAAAATAGTAAGGAGGCAGCAGCGTAAATGAAAAGTTATATAAAAATTTATTGTTTAATTTCTTTAATTGTTAGTTTTTCTTATTTTTCAGGGTGTACAAGCAATGAGAGACACCCCTTAGACAAAGGGTATGATCTAGGTAGAAGCGATACAGTTAAATCACATTACTGGATGTTAACTGATCTCCAGAAACAAAAAGAAGCAATTAATAACGTACCTAAAGAAAAATATAGAACAATAGAAGTACCGGTTTATGGGAAAAATCAGGATGGTACAGAAATAGCAGATCACTATGTTAGTGTAAAAGTGATAGACAGGCAGTAACAAAAGAGAGTATATTATGAAACGAATTACAATTTTTAGTTTTTTTATAAGTATGATGTTAATTATATCATCAAATACTTATGCTTTCTTTTCAGTCGTTTCAGCACCTGCAGTAGAAGCTAATCAGGCTGCAGATATGAGCTATTCAATATCACAGGATATAATGCAAAACTTGAAAGAAATAAAAAAACTTGCAAATATGGCTCAACAAATTGGTCAACTTCAACATCAAATAGCACAAGTGCGTGATGTAATTGAGTACAATAGAAACATTCTTGATCAGGCAACAACTCTTGTTGACTATCATGGAAATTGGGAAAATTTATCAACTGTTGAAATTATAGATGAGGTTTTTCGTACATCTGACCAAAAAATGAATACGGCAAAATCTATACTTGAAGATATAAGTGATTCCCCTGAAAATGTTGTTAATAAAACGGATGTTTTGAAAAGCTATATTGGAGAAATTGATGCTGAAAACTGGACAATTCAAAAATCAAAAGATTCAAAAGATTACATAATGGCAGAATCTGTTGCATTGAAACAATACGGTGAGTATGAAGATTTTAGGCTATATATACATGGTGATGGCAGTGATAAGGGTGAACTTAACCGACTAAATGAAAAATTAAGGTTGGCAAAGTTGAAACTTGAACTGGCAAAAACTGACACGGTTTATACTGCAAGATACGCAGAAATTATAGAACTTGAAAAACAGATAGATTACCTACTGGACAAAGAAGAAGATTTAAGAAACAGATATATGATTGCTTCTACATTAGCAGAAGACTCTAAAAAAATGCAGGGCATGGTAACGACATTAAGGCTTCAAAAAGCTCATAATGATAACCAAAATGATGATATATCAAGATTACCTACTAGAAGTGCACTTCTTAAATATCTACAGGAAAAAGAAAAGGATGCAATTCTATGAATGAGTTCAAGATTGTCGGGGAGATACGACACTACATGCTTATGATTGCATTTTTGATTTCTTTTAGTTCAATTGCACTGTGTGCCATTCGTAATAGAAACGATATAGAAAAAATATTAATGCATCTAGTTTTTACTGCTGTTGTAATTGTGATGATGGCTTTGTACCCAAATATTATTACTAGTTCAGTTGATACAATGGGACAGACAACTACAAGTATTAGTGAACAAATAGATAAAGGTATAAATGAATGGAGTAAATCACGAGTTGATGGTGATGATTCATGGTATAATATAAAGGAGCAAATAATAAGTGCCCTTTATAAAACATCTATATTTTTATCCTCACTGCTAAGATCATTTATGATTTTTATGCAGCGAAATCTAATGTATGCTCTAATTGCACTATCTCCTGTATTAATGGCATTTTTACTTATAAAAGAAACTTCTGATGTAGGGGTTAAGTTTTGCATGATAACCTTAGCAACTATATTTTGGACTATTGGTTTTAATTTGTCTGATATGATGCTTTTTTCAGGTTGGAACGCAATTGTACAAAAAATCATAGAAGCTCCTGGACAGATGACTGCACTAGGAGGGACAGGTGTTGCTGCTGCTGCCATAAAAACTGCTGCACTTACAGCTAATATAAAAATTTTGGCAGCAGGAACAGCAATAACTATTGGCTTGTATTTTGTTGTTGGTATTCTCGTTTTTAATATAATTGGTGTTGTTCTTATTTTTTCACTTTTTCTCGGTGGCAATCCTATATCCTCAGCACTTTCATCGGTGACAGCTGCAAGTACAATGACATCAGCAGGATCAGATTTAATGAAGGGGTCAATAACTCCAAATTCTAATATAGGTGGTGCAACACCTCTTTCAAATTTATTGAGTTCAACAGGGATATCGCCTACAGCTAGTAAATCAGCTAAAGGATTGGGAAATATAGCATCATCCTTAGGTGTAAAAGCAGGTCTAATTAAACCAAAAAACAGCTACTTTTCTCCAATGGGAATAAACACTAAATAGAAAATTATACTTATGTTTTTAAAAAGAAATAAAAAGAATGATCCTAAGAAAGCTCAGAAACTGGAAAGTGAATTGAAGAATGCACCTCTTGAGAAAGAGAGTAAAGCTAGACATGAACTTTTAGAAAAAAGTAAGTATACCGGTTTTAACCCAGTGTCAATTGTCGTTAATAAAAATATAGCTGCAAGGTTCTGGTTTTGTTCATTTTGGGTACTTGTGGTAATAGTTGCATGTGTGATTATTGTTGATAAAATACATGTAAAAAATGAGAAATATGTATCAATAGTAACCTCTGATGGAAGAATAATAAGAACTCCTTTACTTGAATTTTACCAGGCTACACCACTTCATGAATTGTGTATTATGCTTGCTACTGAATCCCTATTAGACAAAAACCCAAATGGATTTGACAAGCTGGATTTATTGAAACAGATGTACTTCAAAAATGTATATGAAGCTATCATTGCTGATCAAAAAGAGCAGCAGGAATTATATGAACTTAAAGACATACATCAAAAATGTGAGGGATTAAAAATTAAGGCATATAAGTCTGAACATGATTATGTTCGGGCTCTTGTTGTAGGACAGCTTATTAGAACAGAGACCTTTGAAGGTAGAACAGATGCCCATAAATATAACTTTGAACTCGAATTAAAAATGTATAGAAACCCAAACATAGCATCAAACTTAAACATGCCATATGCAGTTAGTTGGCTTGATCTTGAAGTAACGGAGGCAGATAAATAATGAAAAAATTGTTAGTTTTGATTCTTGGTATTATAAGTATTTCACAATTAAATGCAGCCTACATTAAGAAATATATATTAGATTCGTCAAGAGAGTTTAATATTAATATTGCCAAAGAAGGTACAGGTGCAACGACAATAATGTTCCCTGGTGGTATTGAAGGATTGAACGGTTCAAATATTACTCAGTCCAAAGATGTGCCGGGTGCTTTTGATGTAAAACATAATAAAGGCTCATATTTTTTATCTGTAATCACTTATAGAAAGGCTGCTAAAGGAAGTATAAATATAGTCTATAATAACAATATTTATGTATTAAATCTTAAAACTACATCTAATGAAGATTCATATTCATCTGTAACTTTTAAATCAATAAGTAATGTTATATCTTCCAAAAGTGGAGGAACTTCTCCAAAAGTTTTACAAGATATTATAAAGAAAGCCAGGTTATATCATCTAGTAAAAAATCGTTATCCTAAATATTATGAAAAAGTACAATTAGTACGTAAAAATGAGTTATTTGAGTATAGAGCGTATGATATTTTACTTGAAAATATATTTAGATTTCATAATGACGACACATTAGTTTTTCAAATATTAATAAAAAATAAAACAAAAAAAACACTAGCTTTTGATCCTCATCTTTTGTCTGTAAGAACGGGTGGTTTTCCTATATTTTATGCAAGCTATGTAAAAGGTAGCGGTAAAATTCCTCCATATTCAGAATCACCGGTTTGGTTTACAATTACAGGGAACTCTGATGGTGGTAAAAATATGCTGAAACCTACTAATCAGTGGAAAGTGCTTCTAACGGCAGGAAAAGTCAACCAAAAAAGTTCTATGCTTAACCTTAATGAAAGGGTAGTAAAAAAAGAGGAAGAACTAAAGAGAAAAATGTCTGAACTAAATAGAAGATTGAATAGTGAAACATTAACAGACAGAGAACTGGAAATTCTTGTTCAAAAAATTGAACAGGTAAATAAAGAAATTAAACAATTAGACTCAATTACTAAAATAACAAGTTAAACAAAGGAAGGCAATGAAACAAAGACTTATATCACTAGCACTAGTGATGGGCTTAATTGCAGTTTTAACAGGATGTGCGACTACTGCCACAACTCCTGATAATATTGCGAAAATACCTTATAATTCTCCACTTTCTAAAGTAAAAGTAGGAATGTCAATAAAACAGGTAACAGATATGATTGGCAATCCAACAGAACAGAAAGTATCAGCAACATGGAAGGCATTTATCCCCTTTGGAGATATTTTCATGAATGGAATTACTGAAGCTTACTATTATTACAAAAATAACGGTATAGTCGTTTTTGAAAAAACAGCAGGAGTACACAGCACAATGCATGTAAAAATAGTTATTTATAATCCAAATGAAACCGGTTACGCTAAAAAGAAAAATAATATTTAATAAATAAAGGAGATAAAGGAGTATGTTTTTTATGAAAAAAAGTTTAATTGCTATAATAGCTTTAGTCTTTGTTGTATCAATGGTAAACGCATCAAACAATCTTAACGGTGATTACAGCAACCTCACTCAAAGATTAGAAAGAGTAAAAAAGATTAACAGACTTGAGAAACAAAATAAGGAGTACCAGAACCAATTAAGTTATATAACTAAAAACTTAAAAGATACAGAAAGAGAGCTTAAGGTCGCTGTTCAAAAAAATAAAACTGACGATGTAAATATAAATAGTTTGCAGGAAGATAATGCAACTCTACGTGAACTAAAGGCAAAGCTTGAAAAAAGATCACTTGAAACACAACAAAAATATGCCGATGAAAATAACTCTAATATAATAAGAATCCAAAAAGAAGATAAAGAGAAACACAATGAACTTTTAGCAATGCATACTGATAATAAAAAAACTTTAGAATCTGAAATTGCTGAACTAAATAAAGAAGTAAGTATTCAGAACAAAACCATAAGAGATCTAAACAGTAGATTAATTTCAAGGGATTCAACCGTTAGTACGATGAAAGAAACAATAGCAACATTAAGTTCTCAGAAAAAGGATCTTGAAGAGCAATTTTCTAATTCACATAAAAATACTATTAGCAATTACAACTCTGAAATAGCTAAAATGAATCTAAAAACACAGGATATTATTGAGCAAACGCAAAAACAATACACTGAATTAAGCAGTGAGAATAATAAAGCCAAAGAATTATATAAAGAAGAATGTGACAAAATTTTAAGTTCTGATAAAAGAAGAATGAAAGATGAGTTAAGCCTTCTGATTACAAAAATAAATAGTAACTATAATAATTTATTTGAAGCATCACAGCTACTTAAGAAGAATACAGATAATATAAGTACTTATTCTATGGAACTTAATAAAGCTTACGAAAAGATGGGCAATCCTTATCCTAAAAAATCATTTATGGATAAAATGGCTATTGAAACCGGTATAAAAGAAGCTGATCCAAATTGGCAAACTATTCAAGAGCAAACAAAAGAAATCAGAGAAAACTTAGTAAGAGTAGATTCTACAATGGAAAATCTTAGCAAAAGCAGACTAAGTGCCATTACTCTTCAGAAAGAAAATCAGGAGACATCCTGGTGGAACAGATTATTTTAATCAATTATAGCTAATATTATGTTAAGATATTTTTTAAATTTTATAAGAAAACCATCTATCAAACTAGCAATATTTATAGTGAGTATAATACTGCTGCTCGTCATAGCTATACCTATTATTGTTAGTATTACTTATTATCAAAACGAAGAAACCGTTCCTAATAAAGTAAATTCGGGTATTAGTGAAAGTCGTACAAATATTAAAGAATGGGATCCTCTACATAATAAATATGATGATAACAATGGTACTAAAAGAAAAAACTATCAAGATAGTTCAAATAGTAGCAAATATTCTAATACCAGTGCAAATAACAAGAGAAATTATAAACAGCTTAAAAAACAACAAAAGCTTGCAGAACAGCAACAGCAGTATATAAAATTATTGAATAAGAATACCCCTAAAGCTGAACTTTCTAAAGCAGTAGCTGAATACAGGAAAAGATTTTATTCAAATCCTGCGAATAAGCAGAAAAGTAAAGTTGCTTCACCTCAAGTATCTGAATATGCTTTATCATCAAATAATAATTCGCTTGATAAAGTATATTCAGAAGCTGATTTATATTCCCCGTATGCTGGTAACAATAAAACCAAAAATAAATTTGAACAGTTCAATATTTATAATGGAAAAACAGAGCAAAAAAAATTATATGAAAGTTATCTCCCCCATTCTACATTAATTCCTTGTCAACTAATAACTACTATTCAAACAAGCAATGGTTCAAGTCCTATACTGGCAGTTGTAACAAAAAATGTTTATAACGATGGAAAGTTAATTATTAGAGCTAATACACTGGCATCCGGTTTTTCAAAGGGAATGCCATTACGTGATCACGTAATGACAGAAAATAATTGGGTGCTTATTTTTAGAACAACAGATCAAAACAATGGTAAAGAATTGAAAGTAAAAGCTATAGCTCTTGAAAATGGAACATATGTTGAAGGTAAACATTTTGATCTTCTTGATGGAAGTATTGGGATAAAAGGTTACGTGACAGATAGGAGAGATATGGATGAGCTTAAAGAACTTGCAGCAGGTTTGACAAGTGATCTAGCTGGAGGGCTCACGAATGCTGCTGCAATAACAGCAGGTGCAATGGTTGGGGATCCGACTGGTGCAAGTTCATCATTAAGCAGCCTAGGTCAAAGTATTGGATCATCTGCAACAAATGCCAGCCAACAGTCGGCTAAGATTGTTGCAGAAAAATCACTTATAAATGATCTTGAAAATAAATATTATATTACATGCCCTGCCGGAACTAAATTCTATTTAATGCTCCAAAGTACACTTGATTTTGATGATGCATCAATAGCAGCAACTAAAGATAACAGTTAAAAAAGGATCCCTATGAAAAATTTAATTTATCTATCAATATTTGGAATTATTATACTTCTAATTTCAGGGTGTTCTTCTACTCCTGAACATGGTCAAAGAAGAGTACCGCCCGGTACTCAAGATTATGTTAGTTTCTATGACACTCAAAATACATATGATACGGTCCCTGGTGTTGAGTATACAGAAAATGATGTTAAAAATGTAGTTGTGCCAGGAAAGTATGAAATTGAGTATCATGGTCGTTATCAAAACCCAAATGATCCAACTATGTTGAATCATGAAGGTGTTGTTACCGTAATGACAGATAGCCCTCATTGGAACATGAGACCAAATCCAACTCCAATGCCTTATGAGGTAGATGCAGCATATAAACATATAAAAAATATTGCTAACGCTACACCTCTTTATGCCGAAATGGAACTTAAAATTAAATCAACAGAAAATCTTAATGAAACATTAAAGCAGCAAGTCCAGGTAATGAAGGAAAATAATGCATTGCTTATAGCACAGGCAAATAATATTGATCTATATAAGAAAGAATTATCAATAGCAAAAAAAGATAATTCTAGCCTGGAGAACCAAATTAATGCATTACAGTCTAAATATGAACACCTTTCAAAACAAGTTGAACAACAAAAAGCTAAAGCAAATAATAATACACAACTAGCAAATTCAAATACAGAAGAAATAAATAAGATACCTTTGAGCCAAGTTTCTGCTAAAGACACAAATAAAACTAATCCTGCTTTGAATTATAAAGTTAACAAATCTGGTGGTAGTGTAATGAATATCAAATTGGGAGCAAAGTAGTGAAAGATACCTGGAAGTTATCTGATCCCCTCATAAAATGGTCAAAGAAAAATGATTATCATAGGATAAGAGACTCACTTGAAGGTATTCAAATAACAGGTTCTCCAGGAGCAGGTAAAACATCCGGACCACTAAAATATTTACTAAAATCATATTTGTATAATAATTTTGGTGGACTCGTATTATGTGCTAAAGATGAGGAAATAACTTCATGGGTTGATTATGCTACAGAAGCAGGCAGACTTGATGATATAGTTTATCTATCAAAAGAATCTTTGGATTTTTTAAAGTATGAGTCAGAAAACTTCAAAGAAGGGGAGGGAGAAGTAGAAAATATTGTTGATATTTTTATGCAGGTTGCTGAAGTAGGTAATAGTGACAGAGGTTCTTCAAATGAAAAATATTGGGATCGTGCAGGTAGACAGTTGCTTAGAAATGTCATTACTCTATTAAAGCTTGCTTCTGAAGATATAACTTTAGATAATATTGCAAAGATAATTGCTGATGCTCCAAAAAGTATTGAAGAGTGTGGAAATATAGAATGGCAATCAAGATCATACTGCCATGAAGTATTTCAAATAATCATAAATAGACAAAACATTAATACACAGACATTAAAACATGAATATGAGTTAACTGTAAGATATTTTCTGAATGAGTTTCCTAATATGGACTCCAGAACAAGAGGAAATATAGTAAGTTTTTTTACAACAATGGCTGACAGTTTTCTCAGGGGAAAAGTAAGAGAAGTATTTTGTAGTGGACACTATACTATTACTCCTGATGATTGCCTTAAAGGAAAAATAATAATAGTCGATTTCAGTAGGGATACATGGAGAGAAATCGGAAGATATATTGCAATTATAATGAAATATTTAACGCAAATATCAATTCAAAGAAGAGTTGATAAGGGAACTGATCAATGTAGGCCTGTATTTATATTTGGTGATGAGTCTCACTTTTTCGTTACAAAGCATGATCAACTTTTTCAAACAGTTTCAAGATCTTCAAGAGGTTTTTTGGTATATGGAACACAAAACTATCCAAATTACATGAGTACTCTGAAAGATAAAAATGTAGTAGATTCTCTTCTAGGTAATTTAGGAACAAAAATATTCTGTCAAAATGGAGATCCGGAAACAAATAAGTGGGCTTCTGAATCTATTAATAAAGAAGTGATAAAAAGAAAAGGTACAAGTAACAATGTTACTCATACATTTTTAGGTAACACAAACAGGTCTGAATCAACAACAGAGCAGAAAGATTATATCGTAGATCCGATAGAGTTTCAAAAACTCTCTCGGGGCGGTAAAGAGTACAATTATAAAGTCGGTGCTATTATATGGCAAAGCGGAAGAGTATGGAAGAATAAAAAAACGTTTCTAAATACAATTTTTTTTCAAAAAAAACAAAAAGAAAATACTTATTTTGGTAAAATGGGTATACCGTTCAAATTATCACCTTATCTCTTTTTAGGTTTGTTAGTATATTTTATGTTTATAAGAGAAAAAGTTCATATAATAGATGTAACACTGTATTATTCCAGCAATATTCATTGGTCATATATTGTTATGGGATTAGCTGCTGTATTTGTTATTCCAATGTGGGTGGTATTGAGTAACATTGATTATTTATACCCAATACTTTTTGCTGGGCTCATATGTATTCTTTCAGCAAATGCATTTTATTTGTATGGTTTTTCTTTACACGAAAGTATCGTTATTTTTATAATCAACGTATCACTTATTTTATTTTATTTGTTTAAATTACCTAAAGTGTTTAATTTGAGTAATATTGACTTCCCGAGCATAATGAGGTGATATAATGGGTCTATTTTTTAAAAAAAAGAAATTAACTCGTGAAGAAAAAATTCAATTAGGATTCCAAAAAACATGGAAGATTGTTGTAATTTTTTTAATATTGGGAGCTTATTTTATCTTTTACTTCCTCTCTAAAAACGAACTTGAGCAAGTAAATAAAAAAGAAAACATTATTAATGTGCTTCCGGTGTCTATTCAAAAGAAAATATTCATTAAAAGTGAAATAATTGAAACAGATTTAAAAGCAAAATGTAGGAAAGAATATCCCAATTATTATAGCAATGAAGATGATAACAAGCTTTACCGTAAAAAATATTATAAGCTTTATAATATATCAGCAGAAAATTTAATAAAAAAACACAAAATCACAATGGAACAGTATGTTGAGATCTTAAGGAAAGGTGATGATAAACATTGGGGGGTGGAAATTAACAAAGATAGAAAACCAATTAATTAAGGATAAGTAAAAAAAGATTTATAAAACATAAAAATGGAAATCTATCATGCCTCTAATTAAATACAAAGTTGATAATATCAGAGTAGATAACTTAGAATATTATCCAGAGGAAAATGTTTTAGTAGGTATTAACTATACTGACAGCAACAGTCCATTTAGTGATTACGATAGAGATGTTGAGTTTGAAAAAATTCTAAAACCTGAAAAGCTAAAAGAATATATAGGAAATGAAACCCAAGATAAACTGTTAAGTAAACCATTAGAGTGCCTTAATGAAGGTCTAAAAGATGTTCCATCTGATAATGTAGGGGAGGTTACATCTGAAATATATATATTAACTGAGAATGGTAAAGAGCTTCAAAATAAGTCTCATTTTTACTCTTATGATAAAGCTGAAAAATTTATTAATGACAATTATAAAAATAATAATAATTTAGAAATTAAAAAATCTTTGGAAACAAAATATTTGATTACATATGGAAATGATATAGACAATGGATATAAAGTTTTCGATAATGAAAAAAAAGCTGAAGCATTTTTAAAAAAGGAACAGAAGGATTTCTATTCTAAGAACAAAGAGAAATATGGTTACTCTCTAGGTGGAGGTCATTTGATAAAAGATAGGATATATGAGTTACCAACCCCAACAAAAGTTGAAAAATCATTTTATATAGAAGATCCATTCAAACAATTTGAAATGCAAAACAAGGGACTTAAAAGCCCTAGTATAGATAAGGGAATCGAACTTGGGTTCTAAGACATTAATCAATTGAACGATGAATTATTTTAACAAAAAAGATAATTATTGATGCTGTAAGTATAAAATTTTATGGAGTATCTTATACTCCTAAATATTCCATTTTAATTATGAAGTCTAAATTAGGTATAAATATATGCAAATAGCTGTTTTTAGAAACCCTAAGGTTAATTCTAGCGTTACCTCAGACCTAAAAGCCAAAAAAGCCAGAGGTGGAGTAAGGTGTGATTTAAGAAGCCTTCCAAATACACTTAAAAGTAAGGCTATTATTAAAAATGGTAAATGGAATGAAGTTGCCTCTGAACATATAATTTCAGATAAAGGAAGCTCATTTACTATTGAACTTGATGATACTGATGATGCAACAAACCAACTTATTTCCAAATTAAGGACCAAGAAGGTCATAGAGGAAATTGCAATATATGAACTTGCAGCAACAGATAATAAGGAACAGTACGCTTATTATTTCCATAAAGTATTTGTAGAAGGGGCAAGAAGTGGTATAGAAGATGGTCAAAAAATTATACTCTTTGATTGCCTATGTGTTTCATTCAGACAAAAAGACAGTTCCAATAATGAACCTGTTTTATGGGATTGGAATACAAGAAGTCATATATACACAGGAAAAATAAGAAGTTAAAAGGTATAAAACATCATGGCTAGCAATAATTTAACATCAGGCAATAACACAATCCAAAGGGGGACATACGCAAATCAAAAAAAGTATCCCTCTGAGCTACATGCCAGTGCAGAACTAAGGGAATATTTAAAATCAATTGAAAAATTAGTACTTTATCCCTATGACGACCAGACACAAGAAGAAATTCACTCATGGATTGAAGGTGCTACCATTGGATATGGACATTTAATTTCAAAACAAGAGTGGAGCAAATATAATCATAGAATAACAGAACAACAGGCAAATTTGTTATTTTTAAAAGATTTAACATATAAAGGAGAAAAAATCGTACAAAAATATATAAAAGTAAAACTGACACAATATCAATTTGATGCATTAGTTTCACTAGTTTTTAATATTGGGATAGGTAATTTTAGCGATTCATCAATAAAGAAACTTATAAATAATCCTAATGCCATGACAAATTATAGTAATTTAGAGAGTGCATGGAAAGCATGGCAAAAGTCACAAGGCAGAATTAATAATGGACTAATTAATAGACGTAAATCTGAATGGATACTATATTCTACAGGGAGATTTACAAGGTGGTAAAAAAACATATACTAAAATATATCATTTCAGCAGTTTTATTCATTTCCTGTCTTTCCGGATATTCTTTAGACAATCCTGATGTGGCAAATTATGTAAAAATCTTTAAAACTCGTTCAGGACAATACCTAAAAGGCTTCAATACAGCCAAAAATAATTATGAATATGCAACAATTAATGCAAAGTACAAAGCATTTTTAGAAGGTGAACTAAACAAAGCTTATAGAGCATTAATGAAACAATTAAAGAAAAATGAACAAATTAAACTGAGTATATCACAAAAAGAATGGTTAAAGTATAGAACAACAGAATCAGAGTTTATTAACTCAAATTGGAATCGTAATTCTTTTGGTTCCTCTGCAGTTATATCTAAAATTGATTACAATAATAGTATAACAAGTGATCGTATAATTGTATTACTACAATATCTGCAAAATTACATTTCCCACGACTATTAGTAAATTCTGAATAAAACCACCTTATAGAGTTTTTATTTTGAGGCTAACTATTTCTAACTAGTCTGTTCATGGGCGATGTCATTAGAAGAGTTAAATCAAGATAAAAAATAAATACCTCCTGCATCTACAGATAAAAAATATACATAATTTGATTCGAGTTTTTTATAGCTGCAGTAACATCATATATAACGGTGTGAGATCCGGCCAACATCCTCATATCTGGTGATATGTACCGGATCTCATACCATTATAAATGACGATAGGATCCGTTTTCTTTTTTTAAAGCAGCTAAAATAGCATTTCTTTCTGTTGCCGGAAGAACTTGAATATTTTCGGACCAACGTTTTATTTTTTTTGCTATTCTTTCACGATCTCTATAATTCTCACCTATATATGAATAATCATGCAACAAACCTTCTTTATTTGTATAATTCATATATAAATATTCTGTAGCAGTATATCTTCTTGTTTGTGATTTATAGGTTTTCAAATTCCTGTTTTTCAGGGTTTCTTCATATAAAGAATTTTTGTAACTGGAAATAAGAACATCACAGTCCAAGGATTTAATTATTTTAAGCAGATTAATATGATTCTCGTCAGACAATTCATAATTATACCGGTCTTTTGAAGATTTTCTGGAATTGAGTGGATATGGAGGATCACAGTATATTACTGTTCTTTCTTTTTCATTGAATTTTATGTTTTCGAGGTATTCAATTCCATTCCCATGAATCAGTTGAATATAAGGTATATTCATTGATTGCCATTTCTGTATTATTTGTGCTGAAGCATCTATACATATAGTGGTGGCTGCAGGCTTCATATATCTTAGTACCGCACAATGCCCCAGAAAAGGAATAATTAACCTGTCATGAGGACGGATGCAATTAATTATATTTTGATATACTCCTGA
>DASCNA010000096.1:0-4286 GCA_036011305.1 Victivallales bacterium | reverse complement strand
ACGTTGCAGCAATCGAAAATACAGTCAGCATGGTAAATATAAATTATATAGAAAAGGCTTCTGATAAGATTCTTAAATCTGATCGTGTGGAAATATACGGAGTAGGTGCGTCCGCTTTCACCGCCGGAGATCTTATGTATAAACTTATCCGACTAGGCATCAATGCAAGTACATACGGCGACAACCATCTTCAGCTAATGTCTGCTGCGACACTGGATAATAAGTCCACAGCTCTTGGTATAAGCTACAGTGGCGGCACTATTGACACAGTAAGTTCACTAAGAACTGCAAAAAAAAAGCGGAGCATTCACAATTGCGATAACCAACTTTATCAAATCTCCGATTACAGAATTTGCAGATATAGTACTTCTGACTTCAGCATCTGAAACTCCTCTCAGAAGCGGAGCGTTAAGTTCAAAAGTAGCTCAGCTTGTACTGATGGATATTCTTTATACTGTTACTGCTGTAAAATCAGGAAATAAAGCCTTCAGCAACTTGGATAAAACAGCAGAATCTGTTCTGGAGAAACTATACTGAGATGACTGAATGAAATGAATATATTATTCTTATATTCAGGATTAATCTGTTTAAA
This sequence comes from Victivallales bacterium, assembly GCA_036011305.1. Classification (GTDB taxonomy): domain Bacteria; phylum Verrucomicrobiota; class Lentisphaeria; order Victivallales; family GWF2-38-69; genus DASCNA01. The sequence continues at coordinate 3,694 of DASCNA010000096.1, read as the reverse complement.
CAATATGAAACAAACTTCTTAGACCAATATATGTAAGCCTCAATTTGGAACCTGCTAATCGGGGATATCATTTTAATCGTTAAGAAAAATTTAAAGCCCCCCATTAAATTTATATGTCTCTCATATTGTTCTGTATTGGAAGTATTTGGTATTATGATGCATAATGCAATTCATATATTAATTCTACCATAAAAAACTACATTGTTTCATACTTAATGTTTTGTTATTATTGTTAGTTTTAATATTTAATCCTTGAAGAAAATATTTATTGATAGTCAAAATGAATTATATATGGAAAAATTAATAATATTAACATTTGGTATGTTTTTTACAGGCATAATGGATGCTGTTGCTGGTGAAGGAGGCATGCTTTCAACTCCACTTCTCATACTGGCAGGCTTGCCTCCAATAACTGCTGTAGCTTCAAATAAGGCAATTGCTATGATGGGTAATATAGCAACCTGTACTGGCTTTATTCGCGGTAAAAAAGTTAAATTCAATAAACTAAAGTGTATAATTCCTGTAATGTTAATTGGAACCGCAATTGGAATTGAGATACTTAAAGTTATTTCTAATCAATTTATGGGGAAATTTGTTCCTGTAACTCTACTGCTTTTAGTATTCTTTATAATTTTTATTAAGGATACTGGATTAAAAGATAGAAATATCTCAAAATCGGCAATTAACTCAATAATTATTTTAGCGGTACTTTTTGTTATAGGAATTTATGATGGATTCTATGGTGCTGCATCAGGAGCATTCATGAGTATGACATTTATGTTTGTTTATGGCTTTAATATTGTAGATTCTTTAGCAACCTCAAGATTTATAAATCTTTTAATATGCATTACCTCAACAGTAATGTTAATTCCTTCAGGGCTTCTTGATATTAAAATTATATTAATAGCGTCTGGAGGCAGGATGATTGGAGGGTATTTCGGAAGTTATATTGCAATTACCAGAGGGGCGAAGTTTATTAAACCAATTTTCTTAATATTGGTTATCATCTCAATTTTTTTAATGTTTTTAAAGTATTATTAATATTGCAAGAAGTCTTATTTTCAAAGCGATGCCGCTCTGTTCTAATTCTCCTGAATTCATGGAACATATCTCTATTTAGACATGAAGAAAAATAAAAACTTAGAATGAGTGAGATCTTATATTTTGCAGTATTAGTGATAATGAGTATATAAAGTTATATATTAAATATTAAAAAATAATTAACAAAGTTGAATAATTATGCTTACTAAAAAAAATATAATTGAGTATCTTGCAAAGCTAACAGAAAGAAAGCCAGAACTTTCTTACTTATTTCTCAAAGAAATTAATAACTCACATGTTAGTCTGTTTTCGTTTAATAACCTTTCAGTTCTTCTTCATGAGAATTTATCTCTTGAATCTAATTTTCTATTTGAAAAAATTATTAAAAATGGACGCGGCGGATACTGTTTTGAACATAATAAACTTTTTTATGATCTATTAATCTCATTAGGGTATGAATGTAAAATTGTTTTGGCTCGAGTTCTTTATAATCAGGAAATTGATGCACCACGAACACATCGTATTACAATGGTAACGTTGGATGAAAAAAAATATATTCTTGATGTTGGATTTGGGCCGTTTTGTTCACGTGAGCCATTGCTTTTGAATTCAAATAAAATACAGGATCAAAATGATGCACAGTATAAAATTGTTCATTTAGAACAGGGGAATTATCTTCTTCAGATATTGAAGGATGACAAGTGGTTTACTCTTTATAGTTTTGATACAAGTCACTTTACTGAGTCCGATTGCCTTGTAGGCCATCACTATTCTTCTACATATCATGAAGCTGTGTTTGTTAATAATCTTGTAGTATCTCTCAAGTCTAAAAATCAAATTTCTTCACTAAGAAATAGAGAATATCATAAAATTAAAGAAGGGCAAAATAAAATAACTATAATATCTTCAGAAAGTATACTACGGAAAATTTTGATAAAGGAGTTTGGAATTTCTTTAAAATCTGAACAATTATCAATATTATATGAAAAATACTGTAATGTATAAGGAGTCGCTATGGCATGATATAAACCTTTCTCTAATATGCAGGAACAGTTCGAGATAATCTATATCATGAGTAAACCTTCAGGCACCCCCCTAAAGGATTATTACCACGCCTGAAAAGACGTGGATTTCTAAATTGAATTAAAAACAGCCATTATTTATGTGTTTTCTCAAACAGCTCTACAGGTTCGTGCACTGTTTTATATGTAAGTCCTTTTGTCGGTTTTTTATCTGGAAACAGGAAGCTGAAGAAATATCCCAAAACAATACTTACGATTACTCCAACAGCTCCATAATACATAAAATAAATATTGGTTTGTTTTACAAAATATAGTATTACAACACTTACAATTACTCCTATCAAAACACCATTTCCATTCGCTCTTTTCGAAAAAATACCTACTATAAATGCACCTGCTATCGGTCCTCCGAAGAGGCCTAGCAAAGATTGGAACATTATTTGAAGATGTGCCTGATTTGTTACAGTCATATAAAGTGCAATCGCTGTTCCTATCAATCCTGCTATAATTATTACATATCTGGCCATAAGCACAGAACCTTTATCTGTATAATTAGAACTGAATCTTTCTCTAATATCAGTAACAAAACATGCAGATATACTGTTCAAACTACTCGATATAGTTGACTGTGCCGCAGCAAAAATAGCTGCAATAATAAGCCCTGCAATACCGATCGGCATTTCAGTAATAATGAAATAAGGGACAATAGAATCAATATTGAATCCATGAGGCAGAATAGATGGATTCTGCAGATAGTAAATATACAGAACTGTTCCCATGCCGAAAAATATAAAAATAACCAAAAAAGCCAACTTCGCATTTACATATACAGCCTTATTTGTTTCTGCTATATTTTTTGTAGCATTATATCTCTGCACAACATCCTGACTTCCAATATATTGGTATAAACTATTAAATATACCTCCAATAAAAATACCTATAATAGTGGCTCTGAAGAAACCTACACCGAAGTTACTGTAAGTAAACAGCTTTCCATGGTGAATAGCATCCATAACTGCCTGTTCTGGATGATGTATTTTGAAAAAAAGAAAAACTATAACTAATATTGCCCCGCCAAGCAGCAGAAATCCCTGTATAACATCTCCCCAGATAACACCTTCAATACCACCGAGAAAAGTATACACTATACATAGTATCCCAATTGCAATAACGAGAAAAATAGGATTAATATTGGTTACTGATTCCAATGCCAGAGTTGGAAGATAAATAACAATTGCGACCCTGCCTATCTGAAACAGCATAAAAACAATACTTCCAAGAAGTCTCATCTTTACATTAAACCTATGTTCCAAATATTCGTAAGCACTGGTAACTTTGAGTTTCCTGAAAAAAGGTACAAAAAAGATTACTACTATTGGAGCAATAGCAACTATTGCCAGATTGCTAAATCCCATAGCCCAGTTTGTTCTATATGCTAGCGCAGGAATAGACATAAATGTAATTGCACTAAGTGTTGTAGCAAAAATACTTATACCTACAGCCCAGCCGGGGACACGCCCCTCAGCCTTAAAAAAACTGTCTGTACTTTTACCGCTTCTTTTAGAAAAATAAATCCCCACGCCAAGCATGGCAATTAGGTAAATAAATAAAACAATATAGTTTAATGTTCC
>DASCNA010000095.1:0-110557 GCA_036011305.1 Victivallales bacterium | reverse complement strand
AAAGTCAATAAAAATTACTCGAAACAGCCAAGTTGACAATTATTTATTTTAATATTATTTGTGTTGCATACTTCGGTAATTTTTTTCAAATCTACACCAAGCTCTTTCGCAATATTAAATGCAGCAGGGCAAGAAAGTTTACATTTACCATCTTTTTCAACGCAGTTGTTTTTTATTGCTGTCATAATTTTGTCATCTGTCATAATTCACCTCTAAAATTTATTAACAATTAATCATAAACAATTTAATTTGCTTAATCAGATTTCTTTTTACTTAAAAATAGCACTTTTATGACAATAATAAAGCAGAATGCGATAGCAATTGAAATAACACTTGCCGCCACTCCCTTCTGAAAATTACCGGAAGTCATATTTATATAGATATTAATCGGTATGTTTTCAGTTTTAAAAGGAATTCCTCCACCTACCATTAAAGTAGCACCAAACTCTCCCATGCTTCTTAGCCATGTGAGTAAAATACCGGATAAAATGCCTGGAAAGGCAATTTTAAATGTGGTGTCATAGAACGATTTAAATGGCTTGCTTCCCAGAGTCATTGCTGTCATTTCATATATATCAGGGATCATATCAAATGTACTTTTTGCAGCTTTAACTGTCAATGGAAAAGCTACAAAAAACTGTGCGACAACAGCGCCTGATGTAGTAAATATAAAATCATAAAAATCTTTAATAATTGGAATATTGAATAAAGTTAATAATAAAACCCCCACTATTAACGGCGGAACAACTAACGGAATATCAAAAATTGCATCTATAATACAGCTTATTTTACCTTTGGATCTTGAAAGATATAGGCCTGAAGGTACTCCAAATATAAATGAAAAAACCGTAGCAATAACTGATGTCTTTATACTAAAAAAAACAGATTCTATAAATTCCTTATCTGAAAACAAATTTTTTAGAGAATTAATACTCGTATGCGAAGCTCCAATAAAAATTATTGCCAGCACAAAAAAAACCAATAAAAATACAACTGTTTTAGTTAATATGGAAACTTTCATAGTATTTATTTCGTTACTAAGTCAAATCCGTATTTCTTGAATATTTGAGAATTTTTATAAATATAATTTTCGAATATCTTGACATTATTATCAGAAGTTGCTGTTTTCAAAGTAGCTAAATATGCAGCAGCAGGAATATTATACTTGGATGGAATAGTGACATATTTAATATTATTTGCCGTAGCATCAGTATTATACATTAATCCGGCATCAACAACGCCTGTCATCACATAATTGATATCCTGGCCAACGTTCAGAGCATATACAGCCTCATTTTTCTTCAATTTAGCAGCTATATCCGGTCCCATTTTCTTTTTCATATTAATATATGTCTGACCTAAAGCCATAGTATTAGGATTTCCGACAGCCAGTTTATATTTACCATTTACGATATCATTAAATGTCAATTTTTTATTATTCAATTTTTTGGATAATCCAAAAACAGGATACTGGGTTAATAATTTTTTAGAATTTTTTACAAGGTTTAATTTTTCTGCTTTTTTCAGAAAGAAACCGGAAGCAGGTGTATATATATCGCCTTTATGTGACGCTTGAATTTTACTTAGAAGCTGCCCGGAACCGCCGAGCATTAATATAACCTGAAATGAGTGATTTTCTTTATTAAAATTCTGTACTATTTCTGTTCCTGGCTTTGCCATGGATGCTGCTAGATACCAGTATAAAACCGACCCTGCAAAAATATTAGTTGACAACAACAGTGTCACACCTACAAGTATGTACTTAAATAATTTCATATACTTAAAATCTCCTAAATAATTAAAACTTCTTACATATTTAAAATTAATAATTAACCATTTATAATTAATAAACTATCTATTGCCTTTGCATAAAATAACTGATTCTTTATCCACAGTTATAGCAAGCCTTTCTTTTTCTTTTATACCTAGCTGTTTGAAATAAATATTTGAAACATATATTTCAAATTTCACATTAATATCAGCTAAAAACTGAATTTTGTTATACTTACCTCTATAATGTATATCCAGAACTTTTCCTTCAAAATAATTACTGAAGAGTTCTTTTCCTGCCGGACATATATTAACAATCTTTACTCTGTCAGGCCTTATGCATACATGATCAAACATTTCATCTGCACAATGCTTTACATCAAAAAAAAGTATATCATCAACACTGACCTTACTGTTTTTATAATCCTTTATAGGCCAGATGTTTTTATAATCAAACAATCGCGCTGTTCTGGTATATTTTGGATGATCTATTATAGAATGTGTTCTACCATATTCAGTAATGTAACCATCGTTCATTATTATAATTTCTTTTCCTATTGCATAAGAATCTTCAATATCATGCGTAATGAAAAGTACAGGAATGTTTTCTTCATTGGATATATCTACAACTAAATCCCTTAAACAGTTTTTTATAGGTGTATCAAGTGCAGCAAAAGGTTCATCAAGTAATAAAAGTTCAGGTTTTAGCATTAAAATTCTGGCAAGAGCAACTCTCTGTTTCTGCCCACCGGAAAGCTTTCCTGGCATGTCATCCATTTTTTTTTCTATCTGAAGTCTCTCAAGAATATTGTTGAACTTTTCTTTATCAATTTTTGACTTTTGATTTTTTACTCCATATAGAATGTTATCTCTAACATTCATATTTGGAAAAAGCGTACACTCCTGAGGCAGATATCCAAAATTTCTCAAGTGGACAGGTACACTTATATTTTTTGATTTATTAAAAATTTCTCTCCCATTTATTCTTATATATCCTTTATCCGGTTTTTCAAAACCGGTAATCAGTTTAAGCAAAGATGTTTTTCCGCATCCTGATGAACCGAATACAACTACTCTGTTGGTTTCCATGCAGAAGGAATAATCCATCTTAAAGTTTTTAAATTTTTTGGATATTTCTATATCGATCATGCAATATTTTTTCTAGAATAAATGGAATTAAAGAAATCAAACTATTTAATGTATAATTAAAGCAGAATAAGAAAAGTAGAATATATAAGAATATCATATATTATTATATGACTTTATAAAACTGATAGTATTATTACATCAATTTATTGCAGTAATTGACAAAAGCTTTAAAAGGATAGTAATCATTATCACTTTTCAGTGCAAGTTTTACATACTTTTTATTATATAAAATCTTAACAAAATATTCATTTTTAATTTCATAAAGTTCTATGCCAACAAATGATGCATAAGGAGGATTTTCTTTTAGTGGAGCCCCCAGGGCACTCATTAATCCAAGAATATTTGTATCATGTGCTGAGTATAGAAATAACTTATTTACTGTTTTTCCTTCTATAGATTTTTCAGAATTATTTATTATCTCATGAATCAGGTCTTTAGATATCTGCATACCGATTACCTGAGGCAGATATTGTTCCGCATGTATCCATGGATATAATTTAAACAGAATTTTTTTATCATTTTCTGTAATCCCATTCGGTTGTTTAATCCCATGAATATTTCTTATAAAAACATTTGCAGCAAAAGATTTTACATCTTCAAGGTTTTGAATTTTAAAACCGGAAATAATTGACCAGCTTTTAAAATAGTGTTCATACAATTTCTGCGTTTTCTGCCATTTTTCTGTATCATATACAAGTTCTTTCTGAAGCTTGTGCAATTTGCATTTATATATACTCTGAGCACTTAATAATTTATCATTCAACTCCATTGCACTATGTACAGGTACAGGTTGAAATCTATAAGGTAAAGCAGGCTTCTTATCAGCCAGAAGAGGACCGGTACCAGAAGGATAAAAACCATAAAGGAGAGATTCAGCGCTCATCAACGTTCTGTTTGAGTCTGTAGCTCTCACATATACTTCAGACGAATTATATTCTTCAGGAATCAGTTTAAATTTTTTAATATATCTATTGTGAAAATACTTACCCAGATTAAATTCCTGGAGCATACCTATTGGAGTCAGTTCACCTAACCCTATCTTCCAGTTATAAGTATTATTTTTAAGGGCTTTGGTTGGTGTACGATCTCCATGCCTGAAAAGTACAGCAGCAAACATAAGTTTTTCTGAAGCTGTTAGTGTAAACTGGAACAGAAATAATAAGATAATAGCTCTAAGAATTAATTTCCTCATAAAATTTTCCTCTATTAACCATTTATCATTTATCCATTAAAAATTATAACAGGTTTCTAAATTTTGCTAAGAATCTCATTTTTCAATCTATGAATATCCGAAGCCCTTAGCACAATTCTCTTTAATATTGTTATAGTATGTGAATATTTTTGTTTAAATTCCATATCTTTGTCTCCTAAAAGATTTTTGACTCTAACGTACAGTTTCATATCCTCTATTTCTGAAACAATTTTCTCTATATCAAGTGTTTTTGAAGATATAGTCTCAGCATGATCGCCTACGTCATAAAGAAGATTCTGTATATCATTTATAATAACAGGTTTTATCGATGCTATGAATTTTAATGGTGTCTCTTCAGTATTTACCAGAGTATTGATAATAAAAATTAGTCTTCTGCTGTATATAAGCCAGTTTTCTAAAAGTTTATAAACGTCATCTGAAAGTTCATTAAAAATATTTAACCTGCTGATTGTAAAATCAATTGATTTCAATTCCTCAATCATTAAATCACTATTGATAGTATTGCTGACAGTAAGATTGATATTTTTAAACTGTTTTATATATTCAAAAATCTGAAGCCTAAGCCGCGATCGATAATCATCCCGCCAAAAAAGCATACCGATAGCCCAGACACAGAAAATTCCGAAAAATATACCAATAAAACGATAAACGATATGAACAATATCAGGCTGTTGAGTAAAATCGTTAATGGTCGCTACAAAATATGCCAAACCTATCTGCATCCCCATATAAGAAATGCCAGCACCACCGCACTGAACATAGGCGGCAAAAGAACTAACTAAAAACAGGCATAGACATAAGAATACTGTAGATTCTACCTGAAAAAAAAGAAAAGTAAGCCCAAGAGCTGCACCTATTAAGCACCCCATTAATCTATGTATTCCTTTAAGATTACTGGAAACAGCGTCAGCCTGACTAACCACCATCACAGCTATTGCTATATTTATCCCTCCCTGCCCCTGTGGAAGTTCCAATGCCCACCATCCCCATATGACTACAAGTAAAGTAATTGAAGCTTTAAATGCGTACTTTAGTGAAGGTATATGTAAATTAATGTTAATCCCAAGGAATTTTGATCTGTATATACCAAAAGTAGCCTGTGTATTTATTTCATACTTATCTATAACACTATTAGCTTTCTTTAAATTAACTGAAAGATTCTTCATACAGTAAATATCAAAATATATACCGAATAGTTCATGCAGAATAAGCATGAATTCATGAAAAAGCAGAACATCGGTTATCGGATAAGATTTATTTCTTCCTCTTTGAACATTTTTTTTATACCTCAGTTCAATATCATGTAAAATTATTTCAGATTTATTTTTAAGTTTATTAATTTTTTTTGAATCATTTTCACCGATAGCTTTATGTATATCTGCTATATTTGAAAGCAGTTGAGTAAACATCGGAGTAAATTTTTTATGAAATGATAAATTTTTAAATTTGTTAATACTTGCATAAAAATTTATCAGTTTTTCTACCCATTCAGATATTCTCATTATTTCATTTTTAGTTTCCAGAAAATAATTTTTGTTAATCTTCCTTTCCAGAAGCGCATTAGAATGCAGACCGTTGAATTTTTTTATTTCATCTTCCAAATCCTGATATAAATCAATTACAGTTGATGAATTGAATGGTTTCAGTTCCACATAATGAGAATACACTTCTTCAATTATATTACTGGTTTTTTTTCTGATACTCTTTACTTTGACCACCATATCATCTGTGGCAAAAAAAGGCCATATATACAGATTTACAATGAGGGAAACAATGACACCCAAAACTATTTCCATCCCTCTGTTTACAGCTACATAAATAATTTCATCAGCATATACTTTTTCTAATCCCTCTACAGCCACAAGCATGAATGTAACCATTCCAAGGTACCAGAAATAGCTGTATTCAGATCTCTCTTTTCGGTAATAGCAAACTGTTCCAATAGCAAGAATGGCTATACTGAAAAAAATATGGTTCTGAACAAATAATCCAAAAATAATTACACCGGCTAAAGCACCTGCAACTGTCCCACAGATCCTCAACATACCTTTTTTAAACGAAGCCCCCAAATTAGGCTGAACCATAATCAGACTTGTGATAGCACACCATACAACAGTTTGAAGTTCCAGAACATAGGCAAGCATAACTGCAATAACACAGGTAATACCTGATTTTATAGCAATCTTTACATTTCTATTGGAAAAGGAAAAATCTCTTTTTAATTTTATAGCTTCTGTTGATATACAGTTAACGTAATAAGCTAAAGCCATATTATATAAGCACCGTTAAATAATCTGTTATAATTTAACATCAATTTTATCCAGTAATGCTTAAAGATACAATATTGAGTCTAAAAGATCATGGAATATGCGTACTATTAGTATTTACTTTAGGCAGGAAATAGAGTATCTTTACACGGATAATGAAGCTAAGTTCATATTTTATATTCATATAAATAAGCAATGGAGTTTTTATCAAGACAACAAAAAGTATAAGGCAAAATTTGTTTTTTTATTTAGCTTTTTTTAAACAAATTCAACCTTATGACTTGTTTTACAGATGATCTAATCTTTGATTAGAATTTTACAAATTGACATCCACGATCGGCTGACTCTACACATTTTTCCAAAAAGTGAACACCATCTATTCCCGAATTTATATCAGGATACCAAAGTTTGTCGAGCAAATCGTTATCATTGCGATCCTTTGCATCTATTGCCAAAGCATACCTATGATATAAGTTAGACCAAGCTTCAAACAAACCGACTGCATGACCTCCACCAAGACGGTTACATGAAACTGCTTCATCTTCATTGTACAGATAACTCTGTCCTCTGTCTAAAATCTGTTTGGGTTTTCCCTGAATTTCATATTTCAACTGGTTAGGATGCTCGTCACACCACTCAATTGAAGCTTTTGAACCAACTACTCTAATTCGTTGATCATGTGTTGAACCTGCATTTACACAGCTAGCCCACAAATTACCTACGGCACCATTTGTAAAATGCATAATAACAAAAGCATTATCTTCCAATGGAGCCCTGCTAGAAACAAAACTTTGACGAGAACACATTAACTCTTTAATTTTAAGGTCAGGAACCATTACTTCCGCTAGATAGAATGCATGTGTCCCTACATCACCCAGAACGTATGTTGAACCGGAAAATTCAGGTGTAATACGCCATTTTGTACCAGGATCGCTTTTTTCTACTTCTGACGAATGCCATCCGTGAGCAAATTGCATGTTGATTATTCTAATTTCACCAAGATCGCCGTTTTCAATCATTTTTCTGCCCTGATGGATCAACTGATGTCCGGTATATCCGTATGAAACTGCAATTATTTTTTTCTTATGTTTTGCTAGTTCCTGTAATTCTTTACATTCTGCTACACTGAAACAGAGTGGTTTTTCACAAATTACATGTAATCCTGCCTTCAATGATGCTTTACACATTTCATAATGAAATTTATTTGGAGTTGCTATGGACACTGCCTGTATACCATCTTTTTTTTTAGATTCTTCTGCAATCATTGTTTTGTAATCTGAATAACAACGCTCAGGATCTAGTCCAATATTTGTACCAAATTCAGTACGGTTTTCAGGAATAATATCAAATGCGCCTCCCACCAGCTTAAATAAATTATCTCTAGCAGCCGCAGCTCTATGGATGTAACCTATTTGACTACCGCGCCCACCACCTATCATTGCCCACTTGATTGGTTGTTCAAATCTCAGTTCTTCATTAAACATTATAAATTTCCTTATAAACTATTCTTCGAATCTTAAAAAATTAGAAATTACCAAAAGATATTGTTTTGCTTTATTTATCCAAAATATTATAGATTTTAGTACTATTTCCATCCTAACAATTTTATTTTATTTTTGGCCTCTATTTTTACATAGGTCATGGCTCGATGAAACATTGTAAGACGATCAAAAAGGTCAGGATTCGCTTCCATATCACGCCTCATGCTATTCCCAAAAGCCATACGCAAAGCAGTACCGATATTCATTTTAGATACTTTTGTTTTTGCAAGTTTTTGAACCTCATTATCAGGTATTCCGCTACTTCCATGAATTACCAGTGGGATATTGCATCTGGATTGTATTGTATTCAGTCGGTCAAATTGAATACATGAACTTTGGGTTATCTGTCTGTGTATTGTTCCCACAGCAACTGCCATAGCATCAACCCCTGTTTCTGCTGCAAATCTGGCTGCCTCATCAGGTTCTGTATAAATTGATTTTATATTAGAGTCTGGATCGCTATATGCCACTGAACCAATTTCTCCTTCAACTGATGCATTTACAGATGATGCAATTTCAACAATTCCCTTCGTTCGTTTTATATTTTCTTCCAGACTGAGTTGTGAACCATCAAACATTACAGAATTGAATCCTGATTTTAATGCCCTAATGATAGTGGAGTATTTATATGTATGATCTAAATGGACACAAACTGGAATTCTGGCATCGTTTGCCAAAGCCGAAAGTAACGGTCCTAAATATTCAACTTTCATATGTTTTACAATATCCTTGTTAGCCATTAGAATAGTCGGTGCATTCAATTCTTCTGCTGCTTCAATTACAGCTTTAGCATCTTCGTAACCAAACACGTTAAAACCGGCTACTGCATAATCCGAATTAGAAGCAGCGGGTAATAATTCTTTTAATGTAGCCAACATATAGGCACCTCATTGATTTTATTTCTTAAATTTCGCAATCATCTTTTCTAGACCGGGTATAGTTTTTAACTGGTGAATATGCTGTTTTTCAAAGCATTGAATTAGAGATGTTTCAGTTTTTCCTACTAAAATAGTAAAGTAATACATTTCATATCCAGGGGCTGTTACTACAGGATGGTATCCCTTATCTAAAATGATAGTACTTCCGTCTTTAACATGGTAAACAGGACCGTAATCTCCTTCATTAACATAAGCAAACTGAGCTGCAAAACCATTGGAAGGATTAAATTTAAAGTAATATACTTCCTCAAAGGCTGTTTCTTCAGGCAATTTATCTTCATCATGTTTATGTGGTGGAAAACCAGACCAACCTCCTGCACCTACAGTAAATAGTTCACTTACAAGTAAACGTCCTTTTTTACCGGCTACTCTCTGATCTAGAATATGGTAAATTTTTCTGTGAGTTTTTGTGTCATCACTACCGTACTGAACTTTTTCAGAATCATCAGGTGTGACTCTAAAAGGTTTTGTTCTTTTGTCATATAATCCGCCTGCAATATATATTTCTGCATCATCAGTTAGACACATGATAGTTGCGATTGAATCAAGAGGAACATAAACAGAATCAGGTTTTCCTGCCCATAGATGCTGACGCTCTCCCACTTCTGAAAACATTTCTTCATCCACTTTAATATCACAGGTTCCCCATGCCAAAACACAGACACTTTCATGGCCTGGAACATTATGAGTGAATACTTCTCCTCGTTTTAATGAAACTTTGTTAAAATAGGTTTTAGGAACAAGTTTATTATCAATATCAATAATAGGTTTATTCTTATTGTTGTATGGTTTAATATGTGATGGCATAATTATTCCTCTTATAACTTTGATATTCTTAACATGTATATTTTTTTATAAAATTCGAAAGCTCATTTAATGTAGGTGATGCCTCTGAGCAACTATTATTTGATATTATAATTGAAGCCGCTGCTGCACTTTTGTTAAGACTGCTGGAAATCGATTCCCCCTGCATTAAATGATAAATAAAACTTCCTGCGAAGGCATCTCCGGCTCCATAAGGTTTTTTAACTTCGACCATATAAATTCTACCGTGATATTCATTCCATTCACTGTCATATGCTATAGATCCACTTTTGCCGTGCTTAATTACGGCAATTGAAGTTGCAAACCTAAAAAGTCTGGCTGCTGTTTTGCGGTCATCTTTGTTTCCAGGTAATACTGTATATTCCATAGCATCATATTCTTCTCGGGTACCTATTACAACATCACTTTTTTCTGCTGCCAAGGAGTAATATAAAGAAGTTTCTTCTTTTGATGACCATGAGTAATTTCTATAATCAATATCAAAAAAAACTATTGTACTATGCTTACGTGCATAGTGTAATGCCATAAATACAGCTTCTCTAGAAGGGCTTTGAGATAATGCAGTACCTGATATAATTAATGCAGTTGCATTTTTGATATATACTTCTGAGATATCTTCAGGTTTTAGATACAGGTCTGCAGCACCATTTCTATAAAAAAGAGTATCGCAATTATCTGCTTTTCGTTCAGCTATAGCTAAACTCGTTCGAGTGCCTGTATTATCAGATATTATGTTTGAAGTATCTATGTTAATAGATTTTAAATAACGAATAACATATTGGCCAAACTGATCATTTGAAACTTTTCCAATAAAACCTGATACTCCACCGAGCTTTGAAAAAGCTGCAGCTATATTCGCTGGAGATCCTCCAACGTACTTTTCAAATGCAGGTGCATCTATGATAGAAATTTCTCTTTCAATCGGATATAAATCAACACCTGCTCTGCCAAGACAGATAAGATTGATCGCTCTGTTTTTTTTAAAATTAAGCATATATAAACCTCCTCCTCATAAAATTAATTGAAAAAAATACTAACTAAATGATTTTTCCAATTTCCCATAATTTTATTTTTAAAAGATATTATTACGTGCTCAGGCATAATATTATAACCCCGTTTTGTCAGCAATAAATTCCCTTGATTTTATTGCATATTCTAAAGGATTAGCCTTTCTAGGATCCTGATCTGCTTCTACAACCATCCATCCAGAATAATCGGCATCTTCCAATACCTTAAAAATAGGATTAAAATTAATACATCCATCTCCGGGGATTGAAAATATACCTTCATAAATAGATTTGAGGTAACTCATTTTTTCAGATTCAACTCTCAGAAGAACATCTTCTCTTACATCTTTCAGATGAACATGGTTAACTCTATCCGCATATTTTTTAATAAGTTCAAGAGGATTGTCTCCTGAATAAAGTGCATGGCCTGTATCAAAAAGTAGATAAACATTTTTAGAAGTAGAACTCATCAGCCTATCAATTTCGTCCATGGTCTGAATACCTGTTCCCATATGAGGATGTACTCCTACGGTCATACCTTTTTCTGATGCCAGCTTAGCCAGTTCTTCAAATCCTTCTGTTACATTTTGCCATTCATCATCTGTGAATGTAGGTTTATTTTGAATGACAGGAACTTCTATTTTTCCTTGAATACTATTGCCCTGCTCTGATACACCAATAACTTTTGCACCCAATGCGTGAAGATAATCTCTATGCTTTATAAATTTTTCATAAGTATAATTTGAAGGTTTGCTTGTAAAAAAACAGCTAAACCATGCATTACAGACCTGAATTCCTCTTAATTCAAGAGCTTTTCTGAGAACTTTAACATCTTTAGGATACTTATTGCCAACTTCACAACCTGTGTATCCTGCAAGAGCCATTTCACTAATACATTGCTCAAAAGTGTTTTCTCTTCCAAGCTCAGGAAGAT
Source organism: Victivallales bacterium (assembly GCA_036011305.1). Taxonomy (GTDB): domain Bacteria; phylum Verrucomicrobiota; class Lentisphaeria; order Victivallales; family GWF2-38-69; genus DASCNA01. Next base: position 98,913 of record DASCNA010000095.1, on the reverse strand, counting down.
CATCATTTGTCCAGCTCAAAGGAGCTATTCCTAGTTTGACTTTATTACTTTGTAACATCTTGTTCTCCCAATTTATTCCTAAATTATTGTTGAGCTATCTTATTTTATATACATCTATAAAATAATAACGTAATAAAATACAAACGTTTGCATTTTTCAACTAAATAATAAGTTTAATCTGTTACTTTCTGAATTTTTAATTTAAAACTGATACTTATTGCTTTTTTATAAGCAATAAGTACTTTAAATTTCACGACAAGATTCTCCTTCTATAATTGAAGGAGGAATTAAGATTTTTTTTATATCAATTTTCTTATTGCTTATTTGATTAATCAAACAGCTGCAACCCTCTTTCACTAAAGCATCAACGGGTTGTTTAATCGTAGTAAGTTGAGGATATATTATATTCCCTATTTCATGCCCGTCATATCCCAGCAGAGACAAATCACCAGGAATATTAATTCCCATTGTATTACATGCTTTTAAAACTCCTAAAGCCATGGCATCAGACAAAGCAAATATTGCAGAATATTTCTTATTTTTTAATTCTTTTTCCATTTTTAATGTTTGATTATAGGCAAAGTCAAAAGTACATTCGCCAAAAACGATATTACTTTGATTATCTTCCATTTTGTTTTTCTTAAGTTCTGAAAAATAACCTTCAATTCTATTTTTAAATTCTTTTCCTTTTCCCTTGCTTGCAATACAAAAAATACTTTTGTGCCCGAGAGAAATCAAATATTTCGCTGCTAGCACCCCTCCAACATAATTATCATTTACTACTAGTGTGGATCTATCTGAATATTTATTTGGAATATGATGCAGAAAAATATGAGGTACATTCTTTTTTATGATACAATCCCAGTCTTCCTTGCTAATCATCCAGTTTATAATAATCAGACCGTCAACATAGCCTCCATTGATCATTTTTTTTATATTACTCAGCTTTGAATAATTATTTTCCGGTGGAGCCATTATAGCAAAATGGGATTTTTTCTCAAGTTCCTCGCGTATTTTTGTAAGCATTGAAGAAAGAAACATTCCTAGAGCAAAGTCATCAAGATCTCCTGGATAAATTATACCAATAATATTCGTATTCTTGGTTATTAGATTTTGAGCACTTGAATTAAATTCAAAATCCAATTCTTCAGCAATTTTTAAAATTTTTTTTCTTGTCTTTTCAGCTACAAGAATACTTCCATGTAAACTTCTTGATACAGTTGATATATTAACTCCTGCTATTCGTGCTATGTCTTTTATAGTTGTTCTCATGTATATGTCTAAAGTAAAATATTGAATAATAATTTTGAATACTTCCAATATATATTGATTACAAACGTTTGCAAATTTATAGTATTATTTATGAAAATTTAAACAGAAAAGCATGTATTATATATACTATAAAAAAAACAAAAATATTAATTATGTTTATTAAAAAAATCCAATTATACGATATACATATAATTATTAGGTTGGCTTAAATATAAACGATAAATTATTAATTTTTAAAATATTAACTCTTGTTTTTTATTCAAATTTTAATATCTTTAGAAAATACGGAGATTTAAATTATAATTTAATAATACAAATACAATGAAGGGGGATATGTGTTATGCGTAAAAAAATTATTTTAATTTTATCAGCACTTTTTCTGATTTTCAGTACTTCAGTTTTTGCTAATAAAACTCAGACGGTCAATGTTACAATGAAATTTGATATCACGCCTGTCAAATGGATAAAGCAGGTAATTTCCTCTTATGAAAAAGCAAACCCCGACATAAAAGTCAATCTAATGGTAATTGGTGGTGATGAAGCTAATTATTATACAAAAATAGCATTGATGTTAAAATCAAGCGCAGAATTAGATGTACTGTTTGAAGACAGTTTAATGATGAAAAGTAATGTAGATGCCGGCGAACTCGCACCTATAGATGTTAAAAACTGGAAAGAATGGAATGAATTCTATCCAAGCTTAAAGAAATCAGTTACCATAAACGGTAAGGTATATGGCATTCCGCTTTCTACAGACACCAGAGGTTTATACTACAATGTAAATATATTTAAAAAAGCAGGAATAAAAACACCATGGCAGCCAAAAAACTGGAACGATATCCTGGCTGCAGCAAGACAAATAAAGAAAAAGGTCCCCGGTATTTTCCCATTTGCACTCAGCTCCGCTGCCACAGGAGAAGCAGCATCAATGCAAACAGCAGAAATGCTGCTGTACGGTACTGGAGATACACTTTATAAAGATGGAAAATGGATAATTACCAGTAAAGGTCTTTTAAATACATTTAAATTTATAAGTACTGTTTATAAAGAACATCTCGGCGTAAGAATGGGAATAGCTCTCAATCCTCAGTATGGCAATATCCTGGCCACTACTCTGGCTCCGCAACAGAAGGTCGGAATTATACTTGACGGTTGCTTTCTTGACGGTTTATGGGTAAATAGATTTCCTGAAACATCCAAAAATTACAAATTTATCCCTATGCCTACTGAGTTTGGACAGGCTCCGGGACATATTTCGATGTCAGGGGGCTGGGATTTATCCATAAGTTCTAGATCCACAAAAAAAACAGCTGCCTTTGATTTCATTAAATTTGCGCTGAATAAAAAGAACATGATAAGCTATGCACAGATAGTACAGAATCTGGCAACCAGAAAAGATGTCGCCGCATCAAAAGAGTATCCCGAACATTTAAAAACTGCAACAGAATTCCTAAAATTCACACATTTCAGACCAGCCAGTGAGAGTTATCCTTTAGTCTCTTCTAAATTGCAAAATGCAGTGGAATCAGCTACGATCGGTAAATCACCAATGCAGGTAATGGATACATATGCAAATGCTGTAGAAAGAGCTGTAGGTAAAGACAAAGTTGTAAGAGAATATAAATAAATATTAGTATTCTTTAGGAAAAAATTGTTTTTGCTGTTTGTTCAGCATGATTTGAATAGAATAAACCTAATTAAAAAAAACTGTTTTCTTTACATTTTTTTGAATATAACTAGGTTTACTAGATAATGGGAATACTTTAAAAATTTTTATTATAAATAGAATAAGGGGAAGCTATGCGTAAAAAAATTATTTTAATTCTTTCGCTTTTATGTCTGACATTTTGTTTATCAGCATATGCTGGTGCAGCTGAATCTATTAACGTCGTTCTTGAGTATGACCCTATGACTTTTAAATGGGTTAAGGAAACAGTCGCTTCATACGAAAAAGCTTATCCTGAAAATAAAGTCAACTTAATAGTTATTAAAGGAAGTCAGGCCAACTACTATACAAAAATTTCGCTGATGCTTAAATCAAATCAAAATTTAGATGTATTAGTAGAAGATAGCCTAATGCTTAAAAGTAATGTAGATGCCGGTGAACTCGCACCTATGGATGTAAAAGACTGGAAAGACTGGAATGAGTTCTATCCAAGCTTAAAGAAATCAGTTACCATAAACGGTAAAATATATGGAATACCGCTTTCTACTGATGCTAGAGGTCTCTACTACAATACAAATATTTTTAAGAAAGCCGGAATTAAAATGCCATGGCAGCCAAAAAACTGGAATGACATATTAACGGCAGCAAGACAGATAAAGAAAAAAGTTCCAGGTGTATTCCCATTTTCGTTCAATACAGCAAATTCAGGTGAAGCTACATCTATGCAGACTGCTGAGATGTTTCTCTACGGAACAGGCAATACACTATACAAGGACGGAAAATGGGTTATTACCAGCAAAGGTCTTTTAAGCACTTTAAAATTTATAGGTACAGTATACAAAGAACATCTCGGCGTTAGAATGGGGATAGCCCTCAATCCTCAGTATCCGAATATTGTTATGGGAACTCTTGCACCACAGCAGAAAGTAGGCATTATACTTGACGGCTGCTGGCTACAGGGATTATGGTACAAAAAATTTCCTAAAACAGCTAAAATATATAAGTTCATACCTATGCCGACTGAATTTGGACAGGCACCCGGATATACTACAATGTCAGGAGGCTGGGATTTATCAATAAATTCTAAATCACCTAGAAAAGCCGCCTCATTAAAATTCATAAAATTTGCAACGAGTAAAACCAATTTAATAAATTATGTTCGCCTCGCAAGGAATCTTGCGACAAGAAAAGACGTAGCAGCATCTAAAGAATATCCTGCTGAACTTAAACAGGCTACGAAATTTCTAAAATTCACTCATTTCAGACCAGCAAATCAAAATTACCCTATGGTTTCTTCGAAACTGCAGAATGCAGTAGAATCAGTTGCTATCGGCACATCTCCGCTGCAGGTGATGAATACTTATGCTAATGCTGTAGAAAGAGCTGTAGGGAAAGACAATGTAGTAAGAAAATATAAATAAATTAAGAATAATTTTAAATATTATAATTCTGCAGTTTACTATGAATAAATAAGTTAAAATAAAACTAATTCAGAAACAGTCTGTTTTCTTTATAGAAAAAATTGATATAATTAAATTTATTCAAATATATAAATATTTATTAAATCAAGGTAAAATTTATGTGTAAAAAACTAGTTCTAATTCTTTCTCTTTTATGCTTGGCATTCTGCTCATCTGCTTTTGCCGCTACTGCAAAGTCGATCAGCGTAGCACTTCAATATGATCCTATGACTGTCAAATGGATGAAGCAGACAGTAGCTGCATATGAAAAAGTAAATCCCGGAACTAAAGTAAATCTAATTATAATTGGCGGCACCCAGGCGAATTACTATACAAAAAAAGCTTTGATGTTAAAATCAAGTGCGAATTTAGATGTTATGCTGGAAGACAGTTTAATGCTGAAGAGTGATGCCGATGCTAAACTTCTTGCCCCCATAGATGTCACTAACTGGAAACCTTGGAATAACTACTTTCCAAAAGTAAAAGAAGCTGCAATTGTAAACGGGAAAGTTTATGGAATTCCACTATCAACCGACTCAAGAGGTCTTTATTACAATACAAATATATTTAAAAAAGCCGGTATCAAAATGCCGTGGCAGCCAAAAAACTGGAATGATATATTAATTGCTGCAAAACAGATCAAAAAAAAAATTCCCGGAGTATTCCCTTTTGCTTTCAATACGGCCAGTTCAGGGGAAGCTACGTCGATGCAGACTGCAGAGATGCTCCTCTATGGAACCGGCAATACACTCTATAAGAATGGAAAATGGGTTGTTACCAGCAAAGGCCTCTTAAATACACTTAAATTCATAAGCACTGTGTACAAAGAACATCTCGGCGTAAGAATGGGAATAGCACTCAACCCTCAATACGGAAATATAGTAGTCACCACTCTTGCACCACAGCAGAAAGTAGGTATTATTCTTGACGGCTGCTGGCTGCAGGGTTTATGGTATAGGAAATATCCCGAAACTGCAAAAATTTACAAATTTATCCCAATGCCTACAGAATTTGGACAGGCTCCTGGACATATTTCAATGTCAGGTGGCTGGGATCTATCGATAAGTGCAAAATCCACTAAAAAAGCTGCAGCATTTAAATTTATTAAATTTGTAATGACTAAAAAGAATTTGTTAAACTATGCAATACTTGTACGGAATCTCGCAACAAGAAAGGATGTAGCAGACTCTAAAGAGTACCCACCCGAGTTAAAACAGGCAACAAAATTTCTGGAATTCACCCATTACAGACCATCAAATCAAAATTACCCTATGGTATCTTCAAAACTGCAGAATGCTGTTGAATCAGCCGCAATCGGTACATCTCCTCTAAAGGTTATGAATACTTATGCCAATACTGTAGAAAGAGCTGTAGGTAAAAATAATATCGTTAGAGAATATAAAAAATAAATTTAAAGTTGTGAATTATGAGAATTGAGAATTTAATATGAGAAATCAGACAAGAGCAGCAATCTTATTTTTAGCACCGTCATTCATATTGATGCTGCTGTTTTTCGTAGGGCCTATATTAGTTGCATTCTTTTTCGCCTTTACTGATATGTCCTTAATAGGATCAACTTCAACGCATATAAAATTTGTCGGATTCAAGAATTTTGTAACTATGTTCACTGACCCTAATTTCAGAACCAGTGTTATTAAAACTATTATCTTCTTAGTTGGTTCTGCAATTATTGGACAGCAAATTCTGGGTTTCCTTCTTGCCTACTTAATGAAAGGAAGGAAGGTATTTATAAAAAGAGTAGTAGGCGTATGTGTTCTGGCAGGCTGGGTAACACCAACCATAGTTGCTGCTTTTATATGGATTTCCTATCTTAATTATGAAGGAACAGTTAACTATATTATAAGTTATTTTGGTGTTGGTGCAATATCATGGCTTTTTGCATTTCCAATGATAAGTATCATTTTTGCCAATGTCTGGAAAGGTACTGCTTTTTCCATGATGATATTTGAAGCAGCTCTTGGAGATGTTTCATCCGATGTTGAAGAAGCGGCGCTCATGGACGGAGCAAACGGCTGGCAGAGATTAAGATATATAATTATTCCAATGCTCAAAAATACAATTGTTACCAACATGATTTTGATAACCCTGCAAACTATAGGTGGATTCGGTCTGATATACGGTATGACAGGAGGCGGACCGGGCATGGCAACCCAGATACTGCCTATATTTATGTACAAACAGGCCTTTGTTGGATACCAACTGGGGTATGGTACAGCAATCGCACTGTTCACCATGCTGATTGGAATTGTTGCCAGTCTATTATATGTAAAACTATTAAAAAGTGAAATTTAAAAATGCGTAAATCTAAAACAAATGCAACAGCCGCTTACATCGTTTTAATAATAGCAGCTGTACTGTTTATACTCCCTTTTATATGGCTGATCTTTGCATCTTTTGACAGTAATGCCACACTGATTATTAAGCTTCCTAAAGTGACTCTAAACAATTTTGAGTATGTTTTTACAAATCAACAAATATTAGTGTCATTTCTGAACGGTTTTTTAATATCTTTTGGTCAGGCTGTTATAGTCGTAGTATTTTCAGTCTTGGCAGCTTATCCATTATCCAGATACAAATTTAAAGCAAAAAAACCGTTAATGTTTTCTCTTCTGTTTCTAATGGGACTACCTATTATAGCAGTTATAGTACCAGTATATCAACTTTTCTTTTTTCTTAAATTTACAAACTCATTGCTGGCAACGACTGTATTTATGGCATCTACAGGTTTTCCACTTGCTATCTGGCTAATGAAAAACTTTATGGACTCAATTCCGATTGAAGTGGAAGAAGCAGCATGGGTTGACGGAGCTTCAAAGTTTAAAAGTTTGAAATCAGTAATAGCCCCCCTTATGCTTCCAGGAATCTGTATGGTTTTTATATTTATCTTTACCGGAGGCTGGGGAAACTTTTTTGTCCCATTTATATTATTGAATTCACCGGATAAAATGGTGCCTTCAGTGACGATTTATCAGTTCTTTGCTCAGTACGGTTTTATAAGTTACGGTAAGCTTGCTGCCTTCTCATTGGTATATACACTACCACCGATAGTACTGTTTTATGTAGCACAAAAGCATATTTCTTCAGGCTTCAGAATGGGCGGTGCATCAAAACAGTAGCCTTATATAATTATTAATGATAAATGGTTAATTATTAATATAATAAAGATTATTATTCATTAAGATTTCATGCTATTATGAAGCGAAAAGATAGAGTAAAAGAAAAATACCCTTTTATAGTACTGCTTATATGTGATAGCATAATGGTTTTTTACTTATTGGATATATCACATCTTGCTGAATATTACATGAATCTCAAAACATTACTCGGACTATGCCTTATTTTTATGATAATATATTCAATTAAAAAAAAATACTATACTCATATGTCTTTCTATATCGTTATATTAATAACAGCTCACACTTTAATATATTTAGGTCTAATAATGGATCTTTACTGGAAAATTGTTATCTTTATTTCATTACTTGTTCTCTTATATTTAACTTATCATTATTATCCGGCAAAAAAAAAATTAAATTACTGGAAACACTAGATAAAATTGAATGAAATGAATAAGAGATAAAACTGACACACTATAACTCTATAATAAACAGGAAACAATCTACAGAAACAATGATATTATATTTCATTGTTTATTTGGATCTAGTGAAGAGTTAAAATATGAAAAAAAGAAATCGAGTAGAAGGAAAATATCCGTTTTTGATACTGCTTATATGTGATTTTTTAACGATTTATATATTGTTTAATTATTCATACATCACTAAACAGCAATATTTCCATTTAAAAATACTGCTAAGTTTCTTCATAGCGCTCCTGGCTGTGTATTCGTATAGGAAAAAGAACTACGGACATATGTCTTTTTATATTATACTGATAATAACAATTCACCCTTTCATCTACTTAGGCTTAATAATGACTCTTTCATGGAGAATAGTTATTTTTATCTCACTTCTGATTCTTATATACATGACTTATTATAACTATCCGTCAAAAATAAATTTAAGTTTTTGGACAAGACGGTAAAATCACAAACAGTATAACTTATTCAGCAAACTCTACTTACAGTTTAGCAGGATTGGATTTATTATTGGTAATCTTTTCCAACCTGAAATCCATATAGAAACATATTTAACGAAAAAAATAGTTCCTCTGATTTCAAAGTTATTATCTGATTTAACAGTTACGCAATAGTCGTAATAGTAGTAAGCTCTATCAAATTTTATTCTTTTGCTCTCGCTTAATATGCTTATATCATCCAATCTACATAACTTAACTTTCTGCAATTCTTTATAAGAAATAGAATTTTCACTGCATATTTTGGATAAATTGTCAGCACCATTTCTGATATGTTTTACTATACTCTTTCCCAGTTGTCTTTTATGACTGGATTCTTTACCGTTTTTTATATGCATTACAGTAAAAGCAATCAATAATAAAGTAAATAATATTAAACTTATAAAAGCACTTAATTCTGCCATTTTTCAACTCCATAAAAAATATATTTGATCAACAACATAAAATATACTAAACCAGCTTAAAATAAAACGACTTGACGTAATTAATACACATGTAGAGTTTATAGTACACTTCATGTACATCTAAATACCGTACAGTAGCAAAAAATAACTGAAATGTTGTTTTTTGCTACCTCTTGAATAAAAAATTTCGAGGATATAATTCTAAATAAATTTGTCAACAGGCAGCAGGTTGTTTTTTCGTATATCAAACTCGCACTGATGACTTTTCATAGGAAGTATTATGCTACACATGCTCGCCTCCATTTACATGTACCTCTGTTCCAGAAATATAGCACGATTTTTCTGAACACAAAAAATAGACAATCTCTGCAATTTCATCTGGCTCCCCTAAACGTCCAAGAGGAATATTATCAACCAGTTTTTCAGTTCCAGGTGAGAGTATAGACGTATTAATTTCTCCGGGAGAAACTGAATTTACACGAATACCATATGGTCCTAAGTCTGAAGACATTTCTCTGGTTAATGCAGAAAGTGCAGCTTTAGAAGTAGCATAGGCTGAACCTGCAAAAGGCTGTACTCTGCTGCCGGCTATTGATGTAATGTTAACTATGCTTGCTTTTCCTTTTTTCAATTCCTTAATAAGACCTCTCACCAACATAATCGGTGCAAAAAAATTGACTTGAAACACCTGATCCCAAATACTCATTTCCGTTTCGACCGATGCCATACGTTTACCGGCTTCAGATTTAGGAGATATTCCTGCGTTATTTACCAGTGCATTAAGCGGAGTTCCATCTAAGCAGACACGAATTTTTTTAATTCCATCAGTAATTTCGTGCCTGTTGTTAAGGTTAATATGAAAATAATTTTCCTTGTCTATCTTTCCGCATTGATCTTGAGAATAGGGATGTCTGGAGCAGGTATAAACACGCCATCCTGAACTCAAAAAACGTTCAACAGCAGAATGTCCAATTCCCTGGCTTCCACCTGTAACCAATACTGTTTTTAGCTCATTAGCCATATTTCCTCCATGAGGGCAATTTTATAATACCATAGCCATAAAGTTAATATCAATAATTATTCAAACTGCATATACTATAATATTCACTGCAGGTCTTAAACTAAATATAATATCAAGATTTATCAGCATATAACAACTTTAACTCTCTTTATGTCAAGTTAATTTCCTTATATAAACTGCAGATATAATACCAATTATACATGAGAGAACAAGAAAATAAATTGGTGCTAATGGTGAATTAAAGTTTTTACAGAGCAATGTATTAATAATCGGAGTTAAACCTCCGAATACTGCAAATGCTATATTGTAAGACGTAGAAACTCCTGAAAATCTGATTTCAGCAGGATATATTTTTGTCAGCATATAACAGAATGTAGCTGTTATTCCGCCTATACCGATACTCAAAATCAAATACATAAAGATCATATAAAACGAATTGCCAGTTCTCATTATATAAAACCCCCATATACTCATAATAAAAGTAGCAACAGCACCGGTAATAAAAAGATTTGAAACTTTATAGTTACTTTTATCTTTTAATCTTCCCCAGAGAATAATAACAATAATATATAAAATTAAACCAATACAGTTGTATCCAAAAGCCACATCAGACGGATAACTGTAATATTTTTCAAGGTAAACAGGCAGATACATATAAAAGGTAGTAACAGTAACTGCCACAGTCATAGTTATGCCGAATCCTGCAAAGGTAATTTTTTTGTAATTTTTTAAAACTTCTAAAAATGGGATTTTACGCTGCTTGTTATGCTGTAACAATTCCACAAAAGCAGGTGTTTCAGTAAGTTTTTTACGAAGATAAACACCCACTATACCAAGAACGCCACCAAATAAAAACGGTATTCTCCAGCCCCATATATTAACCGCATGTGCTGATAGAGAACCGGTAACGACAGTACCTATTACAGAACCTAATAAAATTCCTCCGATAAGTCCGGCAAATAAAACTGCTATCCCTGTACATTTTAAATTATCTGCCATATGTTCATATACAAATGTAGCTGACCCTGGTATTTCACCGCCTACAGCCAGCCCCTGCAGTATTCTAAAAATCAGAAGCAGTACAGGAGCAGCAATACCAATTTGAGAATATGTTGGAAGAAAGCCTATAAGAAACGTAGATAATGCCATTAGGAAAACAGTGAAAGTAAATACTTTTTTTCTTCCGTATCTGTCCCCGAAATGTGCTAAGATAATACCTCCGACAGGTCGTACAAAATAACCTACAGCAAATATTACATATACTGAAAGTAAAGCAAGAAAGGCCGATTCGCCTGCATCAAAAAAAGCTTTAGATATTATCTTTGCAAAAAGCACAAAAATGACAAAATCATAAAATTCAAAAACTCCGCCGATAGAAGCTACACCGATAACCTTTATATCTTTATTCATTAATTAATCCTGTTTATATATTTTATGTTCTGAAAGATTTTTTAAGAAATAACTACATTCAGCAAAAAATCAATTTCAAGAAAAAATGGACTATATACATATGATTTGTGTAAATTTAATAACTGTATAAAATTTGCACAATACTGTAAAAAGTGAAATTTCTTTACTATACACTCATCTGTAATTTCTTATTAACAAACTAATCGAAAGATTAATTTTTTTTATTATTATGTACAATCATGTTCTGTTTGCCTAGTTAATTCATATTATTTCTAGTTCTGGCATAGTAATTGCTACTTAAATACAACTTAATTCAATTTTATTATTTATATACGGAAAAATAAATATGCTTAGAAAACATAAAAAGACAAAGATGATTTTATTTTCATTGACAATACTACCCGTCATTTTGCTTACCGGATGTAACACAAAAATAAATAACACTAACACTAAATCTATACCGGTAAATACGGCTGCAGTTATTGAAAAATCAATACCGATTTATATCGATTCTTTCGGGAACCTATCAGCGGACAGTACTGTCGATATTAAAACTCAAGTATCAGGAAAATTAATAAAAACTTACTTTGATTCAGGAGAATCGGTAAAAAGGGGTACACTCCTGGCTGAAATCGACCCGGAAACTTATCAGACACAATATGATTACGATAGAGCTCAACTTACAAACGCTGTTGCCGATTATAATTTAAAAAAATATTATGTTCAAAAAAATCAAAAAATAGCCTCAAGTGGAGCATTGGCTGCACAGAATTATGAAAAAATGAAAGCAGATTTGGAAATGTCTGCAGCAAATGTAAAAATATATCAAGCCAAAGTAAAAATGGATAAAATAAATTTACAATACTGTAAAATTTATTCACCTCTTACAGGAGTTATCGGTTTAAGCAGTGTCAGCGCAGGCAATGTTGTAGCGGTTAATGAAACATTATTAAATATCAAATCTATAAATCCACTATGGGTCGATTTTACTCTCCCTTCAAAAAATCTGGACAGATTAAAAAAAGCCATATCAAATAATAAACTTAAAGTTTATATAACGGTCCATTCCCTGGATAAGTATGGAAATGCCACAGTTAATAAAATTTATGAGGGCAGTTTGAACTATCTAAATAATACTACAAATAAAACCGCATCAACAATTTCATTATCAGCAGAAATACCTAATGAGAAATTGAATCTCCTGCCTGGAGAATATGTCAATGTAAGAGTAATTCTGGGGGAAGAAAAAGGTGCTCTTCTTATCCCTGTTAGTGCTGTAAAAGTCGGTCCTGGTGGAAAGTATGTCTATATTGTAGAACAAAACAATATTGTTAAACAAGTATATGTGACAACAGGTGACAGATATGACAATAACATACTGGTAATAAAAGGTAATGTAAAAGCAGGAGACAAAATTGTAACTGTAGGGCAGCAAAACCTCTACCCTGGAGCTGTAGCAAGTGTAGTACAACCTGACAAATCAACATCTAAAACAGCTTAGCCAGAGGAAGAAATGAATATATCTAAAGTATTTGTCAAAAGACCGGTAATGACAACTCTTGTTTTTATTACCATTTTATTTTTCGGTATAGGGGCATACTTAAAAATGCCTGTGGCGGAGTTACCTACTGTCAGTTATCCTATAATTAAAGTTACTACCAATTATCCCGGTGCCGACCCTCAAACAATGGCTTCTACAGTCAGCAGTCCTCTTGAAAAACAATTTATGTCCATAGCAGGTCTTGAAAGTATATTATCTACCAGCACAGAGGGGCAATCTCAAATAGTATTAACATTCAATGTAGGAACAAATATAAATGAAATACTTACAAATATCCAAAACGCCATATCTAGTGCTAAATCCAATCTTCCTGACGACCTGCCTAATGACCCTGGTTTCAAACAGGTAGATCCTTCTGCCAGACCTATAATTGATATTCTTGTTACATCCGACTCAATATCTCATAAAGAGTTATACAATATAGCAAACCAGGAAATAGCACAACAGGCAAGTACAATAAATGGAGTCTCAGAAGTAACGATAAGAAGTGTACCTGCAGCTATCAGGATTAAATTAAATCCATCTAAAATGGCTGATTATAATGTTACACTGGACGAAATTAAAACTGCATTAAACAATGAGAATGTAAACATATCCACCGGTAGCTTAAGCGGAAAGTATGATACATATTCTATTGAAGCCAATGGACAGCTGACTACTGCGGAAGGCTATAATAATTTGGTTGTCAAATATGATAATGGCTCTCCAATCAGAATAGAAGATATAGGTAAGGCATATCTTTCAACAGAGAATGAAAATTTTTCTCTTAATTACTATGATGCAAAAAAGAAAAAAGTTCTCAACCCGATAATGATTGAGATTACTAGACAGACCGGTTCCAACACAATACAGGTAGCAAATGATGTTAAAAAGTTGATAACCAGACTTAACCTTCCAAGTTCAGTCAACGCATCTATAATTTACGACCAGTCAGGCTCCATTCTTAATTCTATAAATGATGTCAAGGATACACTTTATATTGCCTTTTTTCTTGTAATATTAATTATTTTTATCTTTATGGGTAAATTAAAAGATACGTTAATACCTGTACTAGCTCTCCCTGTATCGCTAATATTCTCCTTCTTAATTATGTATTTTTTAAATTTTTCTCTGGATAATCTATCTCTTATGGCGATGACTCTTGCCGTAGGCTTTGTCGTAGATGATGCAATAGTAGTCCTGGAGAATAACAGCAGACATATTGAACTGGGTGAAGATCCAAAAAAAGCAGCTATTAAAAGTGCAAAAGAAATAACAGGTTCAGTTATTTCCATGACGTTATCATTAGTAATAGTTTTTGTCCCGATAGTATTTATGTCAGGTATCATCGGTAAGACATTCAGAGAATTTGCTCTTACTGTAATTATTACTGTAATATGTTCTGGAATAGTATCCCTTACCCTTACCCCCATGATGTGCTCTAAATTTTTAAACAGATCCTCTATAAGTAAAAAAAATAAATTAATTGAATATAAAGATAAGATTTTAGACAGAATAATTAAATTCTATTCCAAAATTTTGGATATTACCCTTAAGAAATATCGTCTGACTATTGTTATCTGGCTCATCTGTATGGCAGGATCAATCGCATTCTATTTTATGATTCCAAAAACATTTATACCTAATGGAGACAGCGGTAATATTTTTGGTATGATAAAAACACCGCTTGGAGTGTCTAGTGAACAGGTAAAAAAATATCAGAATTATGTAAATACAATCTTTGACCAGGATAAGAATATCTCGCATTTTTTCACCATTACAGGGATGAGCGACGGTGCGGATCAATCTACCGGTAGGGTTATGATTATGCTTAAACCTGAAAGCAAAAGATTGCCTATCAGTGATGTTATACATGAATTAAGTGTCAAAATATCAAAAATCCCCTTCCCCCTCGGAAAAGTATATTTAACAGCAAAACCTGTACTCAGAATTCCAACAGGAGGAAATAATACAGCCCTTGGTGCTGAATACTCTTATACTATAACAGGAAACAATCAGGATGAAGTCTACAAAAGTGCATCAGAATTAGAGACCGCACTTAAAAATAAACCTGCTTTTCAAGATATACAGAGTGATGTAAACCTTGACATGAAACAGCTAAGCATAAATATCCTCAGAGACAAAGCCTCCAGTTTGGGAATAACAACAAAGCAGATAGAAGATGCATTAAATCTCGCATTTGCTCAAGGAAAAAGCGGTTATTTTTCAGAATCTACTAATCAGTATGATGTTATTATTCAGAACAATGATAAAGCTTCGAGTGATCCATCAGATCTGTCAAAGATATATCTGAAATCACAAATAAATAATGAACTTGTACCTTTGAGTTCTGTTATAACGTCAAAAGAAACTATCGGACCTCAAAGTGTTTCACATTATCAGCAGTTTGTTTCAGCTACAATATCTTTCAACCTCAAATCGGGTACTTCACTGGAATATGCTACAGAAACAATTACAGATATATCAAAAACTATTTTCCCTATTTCTGTGCAAGGAGAATTTTTAGGTACTGCTCAACAGTTTCTTTCGGCAATTGCATCATTGGCAATACTTATATTAGTAGCAGTTTTTTTAAAATATATAGTACTGGGAATACTATACGAGGACTTTATTCATCCCCTTACGGTGTTGACAACACTGCCAACAGCTGCTGTAGGTGGCCTGGGAACTCTTCTGCTGTTCGGTTCTCAACTATCACTCTATGCATATATCGGAATGTTTCTTCTGATAGGCTTAGTTGCTAAAAACGGAATAATGATTGTAGATTTTGCTTTGCAGCGCATCAGAAATGACAATGTTACAGCATATGAAGCAGTTCACAGCGCATGTATTATCAGATTCAGACCAATCATAATGACCGGCCTTACGGCTATTGTCGGAGCTTTACCTATCGCTATAGGTATCGGTGCAGATGCAGAACTCAGAAGACCTCTCGGTTTAATAATCGTAGGAGGATTAATATTCAGTCAGTTAATTTCATTATTTATGGTCCCTGGTTTCTTTCTTTTATTTAACTCCATAAAAGAAAAATTCAGTAAAAAATCATATATATCAGAAATGAATTTAAAAAATTCCGGAAGAACTTTTAAAGCTAAAAATTATTAACACAAAATCAAATTAACAGGAAAAAATTAACATGAAAAAAATCGCATTAGTATTATTGGCAGTTACATTCTTAGGATGTTTTATCACAAGTGCAGCTGAACTAAAGCAGCAGAAAAACACAAAAGATTCTCACAGTATTGAGCAGTTGAATATACAAACTACCTCACTCTATCTGAAATTAATAAATTCAGTAAAACCCAGGACTGTTGCTATTCAGAATGAAAATTGTACTATGAACGAAATTACAACAGACCTTAAAAGCGATAATAGTATCGATCCCTTGAATACTCAGATCACTTCTCGTTACACAAAACTAATAGATTCAGTAAAAACTGATACTATCGCCGTTAAGAAAAATAATATCGCTATAAATAAAATTACAGCAAAAAACAAAGACGACAAAAGAGTAGATCAATTGTATAGTCAAATTTCTTCTCAGTACAATAGACTTCTTGATACTGTAAATGCAGAATCAGTAAATGCATGAATTGAGAACAGAAAATTTATTCACCAATACATCATTGATATTATATGTCAATGATGTACCTGTATATTTGAAAAAACATTTATTACTATAACACCGACTATTATAAACCCTATTCCTATAACAGAAGCTAAATCAGGTATCTGTTTATATAAATAAATGCTGATAAATGTGACAAAAACAATACCCATCCCTGACCATATCGCATAGGCAATGCCAATAGGTACGTTTTTGAGTAGTAAGCTTAACGAATAAAATGCTATTGCATACCCAATAACAACTACAATGCTTGGAGCAGTTTTAGTAAAACCATCGGAAGCTTTCATTGCTGTAGTTGCTACAACTTCGCTTATAATTGCTAAAGAAAATAATACATATACCATATTTTTATATACCTTAATATATAGCTGATAATTAATTAAACTTTTTTAAAATATACGATTAATATATATGTACAATAATTATTCTAAATAATTAATTTTTGTCTCTCCAAATGTACACAAAAAAGACCTTATCTTGTGTACAAATAAAAAATATGCAAAAAATATTAAATCTTTTCTAACCCTAGATCGGCTACTATATATACATAATATACTTAAAACGTTATAATATGAATGTACGCTAAAAATATTTTGAGCTGTATGCGCAACTTTAAAAATGTAAAAAATTTCATAAGCATAGTAATTACAAAATGAAAAATACATTTACTTATAAAGACAAAATAGTAATAATACTTTTTTCAATTTTGAACATCATTGGATACGTTTGTTATATAATATTGAATTTTATATCCGACTATAAAAATACTGATTATGTGAACTACTATACTCAGCAAATAACTAATATATATATGATAATTTTCTTCATTTGATGGATAGGTGTATTAGGCTTGATATTCTACAGTCTAAAGGGGATATGGAGTTGTTATAAATGGAAGGGGAATTATTGGTATTATGTGATTTCATTAATCATATTTATTATTTATTCTATTTTATATTACCCCCTATACGTTTTTCCTTTATCAACTACAGTCTGGATAATAACTGCCTTTCTTGGTTCAGCTTTTACTCTGTTTTTTATTTCTAGAAGCACTGATTAAAACTACCTTATTCTACACCATTTTTATGGCTTCAAGTGGACACTCTTTAGCACAGGCCCAGCATTCAATACATTCCTCTTCATCAACTATAGCTTTATAGGCTTCGATGGTTATCGCTCTTACAGGACATACCCCGTAACAGCTCCCACAGCCTGTGCATTTATCAAAATCTACTTGAGCTGGCATATATATTCCCCTTTAAGTATTTATAGTATTATTTATTATATCATAGACCATGTAATTCCATAACCAAATCTATTAACTTAATTTTGTTTATTTTTTATAATAAAAAAAGTTCATTCTATCAGAAAATCTTTAACTTGCATTGCAAAACATTAACCATAAACTTAACTGATCTAACAGCAAGGAGAATCCATAAAAAATAGAGGTAGTTCATTATAGAGAAACTACCTCTAAATGATAATCCTATTTTTTCTTGCCAGGAATAAATGGACATGTTTCCGTGGAAATTTTCTTTACCTTTTTTGCACCCGGATCCAATATGTTATTAGGATTACATTTTAATTTCGGATACTGTTTTGAAAGTTTTCTGGCTTCTTTTATAGCTTTTGTAGAAACACTAGAGCAGTATTTAGTTAAATATTTATAAGCTGCTTTTTTATTCTGTTTATAAAGTTTCATTGTATCAGCTTGAACTTTGGCCTGCTCTTTTATTAAATTACTTTCATAAGTATCCCATACCTTTCTTACTTCAGCAGTGCGAACCATACTGTCAAGATTTACCTGACCCTGTAGTTTTCTGAAAACCCACCAGGCTTTTTTATAATTAGGTTTATAATTATATGATTTAGTGTCAAAGTGATATTTAGCAGTTACTATTTTATATAGATCACCGGGATAATAATATGATTTAGGTGTTGAAGTTATCCCCACATACCATGGTAAAAATACGCTTGTATTAGGTGCAGCAGATGCTCTCCAGTCAATACATCCTATAGCAGGCGGATACTTGGAATTCAGTTGAAATACAGCTCCTTCCTGTGTCCTTCTTAAACACATATTTCTATAATTCCAACCTTCGGGTGGTGTGAATTTTTTACCGTTCTCTACCATTGTTTTATAGTACTCAGAGAAATAATTATCGGTATTTGTATATCTGAGAATCGCCATCACCTCTTTAAGGCTTACCTTATGATCAGGTTTAACACTGAATGGTAGTTGTCTGTCAGGCTTAATGTTTATCTTTTCCCCTGTTATCACCTGCTGAGCAAACCACTGCCTAGGGTCTATCAACTGCTTTCTTGAAAGTGAGTATGCTTTTGCAAAATCAAAAGTTTTATCCTTTTTGGGATTATACCATCCTTTTTTTTCAGCAAAACTTATAAGATTTTTAGAAAGAATAAAGTTTTTAGGATCATTTGGATTTACATCTTTAATTACATACACATTAGGAAGGAGAACTACTTCATTATCAGGAACTCTTGCGGCAACCCACTGTTTTCCATCCGTAACTGACATAATCCAGGCTTCATTTGGATCTGCTATAACAAAACTTCTGTTACTTGTATATCCATATTTATCAATAAGTTTACCGGCTATCTCAACCCCTTGCCTTGCTGTTTTTGCACGTTCCATAACTATTTTTCTCAGCATATATGATAAGCCGCCATCTACTATCTGTCCCTCTTTTTCCAGAGTTTTAGTGTCGGAATTAATCTTATCGGCACAGTAATCGCTGACAATAACTACACCATATTCATTTATGTAATTATCACTTGAAGTTGCACCTGGAATCTCAGACCATAAATATGCATTGGTTTCACTCACCTGAGGTATTTTTCCACCGTTCTTCAGATCAACTACCGCTCCTTTTTTATAATGCATTCTCGGGATTTTTCTAAAATTAATAAATAGGTTCCCGGAATTCTGTTCATCATGTCCTACCAGAACACTTCCATCCGTTGAGGCGTTTTTGCCCACCACCACAGCGAAACATGCAAACAGTGACTGCGCAGAAAAAACTGTTACAAACAGTATCATTCATGCAATAAAACTTTTTTTGAGAGATTTCCTACCGAAGAAATTTTGTCCGAAAATATTCATTTTCCTGAGGCTCTTTCTTTGAAATGGATTATTAATTATTAGTTCCCTATAGTTCTATCAATACATTCATTATGCAGAAAAGTAAAAGGAAAATTAAAACTTTTCTTAAAATCATCTTTGACTTGATTTCATATTCATTCTATATTTTTCAAAAAAAGACACCTAAATGTGGAGATAAGAAAAAAAAATACTCAATAAACAATAACTATTTCTCATAACCAATCGTAACAATTTACTCGCTATGCTCGCAACTGAGATCAAAATTATTAGGAGAAAAATGATTCGAAAATTTAAAAATGATGATATTGAACAAATCATCAAGATTTGGCTTGAGGCTTCAATCAAATCTCATAATTTTGTTCCAAAAGAATTTTGGGAATCAAAAGTAACAGATATGCGAGAAATTTACTTACCCATGGGTATAACATATGTTTACACTGAAAAGGAAATCATTAAAGGATTTGTTTCGGTTTGTGATAATACACTGGCAGCTATTTTTGTTTCCCCAAAGATACAGGGAAAAGGCATTGGAATGATGTTAATGAATAAGGCAAAAGAACTATGTCCGAATTTAAACCTTTCTGTTTACAAAGAGAATCAAAAAAGCATTGATTTTTATAAAAAATGTGGTTTTTCCATTGTCAAAGAGCAAGTAGATGAACACACTGGGCACCCTGAACTTGTAATGATTTATAATTCATAACCGATCGTTCCTCCGAATCAGGTTTAATTGCTGTATAGTTCAAAACAATACGTAAAAAGAAGTTAAAAACATGAATAGACTAAAGAACAAAACTGCTATTATTACAGGTGGTACAAGAGGCATAGGAAAAGGAATAGCAACTGTGTTTGCACATGAGGGTGCAAATGTTACTATTGTCGGACAAGATGAAATAAACGGCAAAAAAATAGCAGCTGAAATTTCTATTGCAACAGGGAAAAAGATATTGTATTGTAAGGCAGACATTACTAGCTCTGATGAATTAAAATCAGTAGTTAATACTACGGAGAAAACGTTCGGAAATATTGACATATTATGCTGTAATGCAGGTATATATCCATCATCACTTATAGAGATAATGACAGAAGAAGAGTGGGACACAGTAAATTCAGTAAATCTTAAAGGAACTTTTTTGAGTCTGAAAGCGTGCTTACCAGTTATGAAAAAAAATAACTATGGAAAAATAGTATTGACTTCATCTATAACAGGCCCAATCACAGGCTATCCCGGTTGGTCTCATTATGGAGCAACTAAAGCAGGGATGCTGGGTTTTATGAGGACTTCTGCACTGGAGTTAGCAAAATATAATATAACAATAAACGCCGTATTACCAGGAAATATATATACTGAAGCATTAAACGACCTTGGAGAAAATTACATAAAAACAATGGAAAAATCCATTCCACTAAAAAAATTAGGAACAATAGAAGATATTGGTTATGCTGCTCTTTTCCTGTCTACAGATGAATCAAAATTTATAACAGGCCAGTCGATAGTCGTAGATGGAGGCCAAATACTTCCCGAATCATTGGATGCTATCATGTAATATATTAACAATTATTTCAGCAAACAGCACAAAACTCCGCAGCTGAATTCTAATGTTATAAATCAAAATATATCATGAAAAATATTAACTAAAAAAGAGTTCTTTGAATTCATTATAAATGGAACTATTATTAATGAATAAAAGAAAATAAAGAGAATATTTATGTCAAATGTATATTTTATAAAAACTGACTCACATACAGCAATCGAAGATATTCAGAAATTCACTCGAAAATTATTAGACGAAATAGTTGAAAAAGAGAGCGTCAAATTTGAGAAAAAAATTCCTCTGAAAGTCCATTTTGGCGAAAAAGGAAATACTACTTTTATAAAATCTGAAAGTTATGAAGGAATAATTAAATATCTTATAGAAAAAAATATTGAAACTTGTTACATAGAAACAAGTACGATGTATGGCGGACAAAGAAATAGAAAAGACTTACATGTAAAATTAGCAGAAGAACATGGTTTTACTCAGATACCAATTGTTATTGCTGATGGAGAAAATGGAGAATTATTTATTGAAGTAGAAATAAATAAGAAACATTATAAGACCTGTAAGATCGGTAAAGATTTTCTTGATTATGACCAATATATTGTTTTATTACATTTTAAAGGACATATGCTTGCTGGATTTGGCGGCGCTATAAAGCAACTATCAATGGGATATGCATCTAAAGGCGGAAAGATGGCTATGCATATGGGAGTTAAACCAAAACTCATTAATAGAAAATGCAGGAAATGTAATCTTTGTAAAACAAGATGCAATATGGATGCAATTACGATTGATAAGAAATCATTTATTGATCATGAAAAATGTGTTGGATGTGCCGCATGCGCTTCTATATGTCCACATAAAGCAATATCAATATACTCAATCAAAGGAATCTTACGATTGCTTGGTATAGGCAACCCATTCAGAGAAAAATTAATTGAATATGCTTATGCTGCACAAAAAGATAAAAATAACATCTATATTAATTTTGCTCAAAATATCACAAGGGGTTGCGATTGTGAACCTAAAAAAATGAAACCTTTAATAGAGGATATCGGGATATTTATCTCAACCGATCCTGTTGCGATAGATAAAGCCTGCTATGATTTGGTTAAACAGAAAGGTAAAAAATTCAGAGGGTTTAAACAATTTGAATATGCTGAAAAAGTAGGACTTGGTTCAACGAAATATAAATTAATTCATATGTAATATTGAAAAGATGGTTATAAAGTTCACTAATGGAGAAAATTATGAGAACACATATAGAATCATTCCATCGGACCGACTAATCGAGGGTTGGTAAATTCCAGTGTTATTCCATATAAAATTATAGGATGGATTTTATGACAATGATCAAAGACGGACCTAGTACTGAACAATTCACACCTGTCCCTTTATCTGGTAATACAAGCTTTGTAAGTTTGGGAAAAAAGCCTGTTTCAAAACTACTAAAAGAAAATCTTAAAAATGCACCGCATGGTGAATGTGTATCATGGGGTATCCCGTTTACAATCAACAAGGCAGTTTACTTAAAGAACGAACCTGTTTCCATTAAACTCAATCCATTCAAATCAAAATGGCTTGTCTTTTTACATACATCAGATATTCGTCCTATTGAAAATAATAAATATGGATTTATTTCACCAATGCAGGGAGTTGGCAAACTCAATGAACATGCAGCTAACTACATTATTCAATATGCAGATGGAAACAGTAAAACAATCCCGATTACCAGACGTCATCACATAGGAATGATACAACGCCCATGGGGAGAAAACTGCATACAGGCAGTGGCTCATAAAAAACAACATCCTTTACCTGCCCATCATGAACAAGTTTTTCATGCTTGGGGAGTCAGTCAGGGTAGAGCCAAGCAACCTGACATGGACTCCTGGATTAATTGGCTGTATGCATGGCAAAACCCGTGTCCTGACAAAATAATTATCGGAATGGAGCTGGAACCAGTTTCAGGAGCAATTATTCTATCTGCACTATCAGCAGGAAATACATCAGAAAATCCTCTAAGATGGCAATCTCGCCAAAAAGCTCTTCTTACGTTAACAGAAGGAGAAAAATTTGATCCAACTCTTAATGAGCAGGGACTCCTAAAACAAGTTCAAATTGATATGGGACAGATTATTTCGGCTCAACCACAACCAGTTTATCCCCACGATGAATGGACAAAAACATATAATAATAAAGTACCAAATCTATCAGAACATAATGTTCTGATAGAGTACACAGCCCACGCTAATGCCTGTTTTCATATGCAGGGCAATAAAAAAATCAGTGCAAAAATGCTGAACAACACTGGTATAATCAAACCATTGCCATCAGCCGACCAGAATATTCGAATTAAAGTCGTTCTAAAAGGAACTAAAACTAAAGTTGCATGCAAACTGCATGCGCATGGAACAGCATGTGAGTATCTGTCCCCAGTAGATCGTCACCGTATTCCCAATGATGCCTGGTTTGAAGATTATGCCCCAGAATTTGTACATCAGGGAGCCCATCGCTGCACCTATATTGATGGTGAAACTTTAATTAAACTTCCCTTAGGAACAGTTTACATTGAAATTGCCAAAGGATTTGAAATAAAACCAATACGTAAAAAGATTAATATAACACCTGCAACTACAGAGGTTATAATTGAAATTGAAAAACTTTTACCATGGCGCAAAAAGGGTTGGGTCACATCTGACACACACGTACACTTTTTATCACCTCAGACTGCCCTTCTGGAAGGTGCAGCAGAAGGTGTAAACGTCGTAAATCTTCTTGCTAGTCAATGGGGAGAATTAATGACTAATGCAGGTGATTTTGACGGTAAAACCACTCATAGCACAAAAGAAGATGGTAATGATGGTGATGAATATCTGGTACGAGTCGGTACTGAAAATCGCCAGCATGTCATGGGCCATATCTCATTAATCGGATATGAAGGTAATATGATTTCTCCTATGACAACTGGTGGTCCCGATGAATCTGCAATTGGCGATCCAGTTGAAGTGCTTCTAACGGAATGGGCTAAGCAGTGCAAAAATCAAAATGGCATTGTTGTTCTACCGCATTTTCCTCATCCTCGCATGGAAAACGCTGCTGCTATCGTAAGCGGCAATGTTGACGGTATTGAAATGACAAGCTGGGGTGATCACTTCAGTGGAATTGACCCATATTCTTTATCTGACTGGTATCGATATTTGAACTGTGGTTATCAAGTTGCAGCAGTTGCTGGTACAGACAAGATGAGTGCAAACACTGCAGTTGGAGCAATCCGTACATATGCCTATATTCCGGAAAACACACAGTTTTCATATGATGCTTGGAAAAAATCTATCTGTAAAGGCAATACGTTTGTAACCTACGGCCCGCTTATGGAAATAACTGCTGACGGCAAACTTCCAGGCAGTACAATCAATATGTCTGCTAATGGAGGTACAGTTGATATTGAATGGAATATTGCCAGTGTCACAATTCCCATGACACGAGTAGATCTGATTATAAACGGTGAGATTCGAGCAAGCAAAGCTGTTGAAAAAAACGCTGCCAAAGGGCATTTTTCAATAAAACTTGATCGCAGTTCCTGGATTGCATTACTTGTTCGCGCCCAATATCCTGGTAAATCAGAAATGATTGCAGCCCATTCCTCAGCAGTTATGGTTAATGTCGAAGGATCACATTTTTTTGCCAAAGCAGACGCAGTCACGATTCTGGAGCAAATAGAGGGATCATTAGCTTATCTTGACACAGTTGGTACACGGGCACAAGACAAGGTCTACAAACGCATGCGCATGGTCCTGACTTCAGCGCATCGCAGTTTGCATAACAGAATGCATTCTAATGGCCATTATCATAAACATTCGCCCATTGATAACCATAAGGAGCATTATTGAAATAAAATATGCCTATTTTATAGTTAAGTTTTCAGGTTCTATCCTCAATTAATTTTACTTTAGAGTTATAATATTATTGAATGAATAAAAAAAGCAATTCAAAACATAAACGTATCACATGTAAAATCTAAGGTTTAACTTAATAACTAATGTTCTATCCAATAAAAGAAAAAGTTTTAATTTGTATATCATCTTTAATATGTATACTTATTATTTTCATATTCGATATTCTGAATATATTGGTTACTTTAGATATCATAAAAGATTATCTTGAGGAGTACACTCACAAATTGGATAATCCTATTTTTGTTTTATGCTTTATTGTTTTTATCAACTTAGCCTTTCTCTTTATCATAACATTTAAAATTTTTATAAAAACATACAAAAATAATACGGTAAAAAGAAAATTATATCACTGTTCTGCACTGATTTTTTTTCTGGTATATATGATTCTATATTATCCATATTTTTATATTTTAACAGATTTAAATATATGGATAATTCTAAATTTTATTGCGGTTATATTTATATTTTTTTACTTAGTAGATACCTTCCATCCTTATTTTAAACCTAGAACCTAGGCTAAAAAATCACCAATACTGATATTGATAAATGCTATGAACTTTATCAGTTTAAAAATATAGATAATATTACTTCATGTTAATATAATGATTTTTATTATCCCTCTTATGTATGTGGGGTTTTATGATTGGTGGTACTTTTATAATCATGTCACTCTCAGAGTGTAGATTCATTAATATCAAATTATTACTCCGAACCTAGCATTGCTTGGCCGGAGTTTTCAAAGGAAATGGATAAATAATAATTTCAAAACAATTAAATGCTATGAATATTAAAGCAAAATGTATTATTGTTACAGGAAGACCTGGTTCAGGTAAAACTACTCTTGCTGGTAAATTAAGCAGGGAATTGTACTTGCCAAAGTTAAGTAGAGATGAGATCAAAGAAGGATTTGTAAATACTTTCAATGTAAGGCACGATAAATTACCCGAAGATACAAATAATAAAATAAATGATTTGTTTTTTGAGTCTATTTTATATCTTTTGAGAGGAAAAGTTTCACTTGTTATTGAAGCTGCTTTTCAACATAATCTGTGGAGCTTGATTGTACCAAGAATACAGAAAATTGCAAAACCTTTTATAATTATATGTGATCTAGATGCAGAAGTATGCGCTAGACGACATTTAGAAAGAGGTTTGGAAGATTCGAATAGAGAATTTTTTCATGGAGACAAAAGAGTGTCGATATATAAAGATACTGGTCAATTTATTACTGGCTCTGACTACGAGTCACCTGATTTTAATGAACCGACATTAAAAGTTTCTACTTATAATGGCTATGTACCTGAAATAGATGAAATAATAAAATTTATAAAGCAATAATCTAACTAATGAGGTATTAAAAGTGAAAGTAACAGTTTGTCAGTTAAGAAATGATTCCAGAGATCTGCTTCTTGATTGGGATGAATTAATAGAACACACTCAGAAGGAAAAAAGTGAATTTGTTGTTCTTCCTGAAATGCCCTTTTATTCATGGCTAGGGTCATTCGATAAGTTCGATGATGAAATTTGGGATGAAGCCTTGAAGGCCCATGATTTCTGGATTAAAAACAAATTAACAGAATTACATGCTAAAACAATTGTAACCTCAAGACCTATTTCTGAAGGAAGTGCAAGATTTAACGAAGGATTTGTCTGGGATCATGAGCATGGATACCAACCGATCCATAGAAAATATTATCTCCCAAATGAAAAATGGTTTATGGAACCTGTCTGGACTCAGAGAGGGAAATTGGATTTCACATCACATAATTGCCATGATGATGTAAAAACCGGCATTATGATTTGCACAGATTTATGGTTTACAGAACACGCCAGGAAATATGGAAGAGAAGGTATTCACATTCTGTCCTGCCCAAGAGCGACTCCTGCTTATGACGGTACTATTTTTCCTGATGACTATTGCGACTCCTGGATAGCAGGAGGAAAATCTGCTGCAATCGTATCCGGTTCATATTGTCTTTCTTCAAATAGAGGCGGAATTGATAGTAATAATTTACCTTGGGAAGGCAAATCATGGATTATTTCTCCTTATGGTCGACTTCTTGCTCTTACAGACGAAAATAATAAATATATTACTTTGGATATAGATATAAAAATAGCAGAAAATGCCAAATCAACTTATCCTAGATATGTAATTGAATAAACCAGATGAAATGGGAAGGTATACAAACCATAATACAAAATACTTGTTACAGCAGGCCTTTTCACATTAATATTATCAGCAGTCATTCATAGCTGGATGCTGAAATGAACTTTCAATGACTGTCGGCTACTAATTTCAAATATATATATTAAAAATAGAGAGCAAATTATGAGTAATGAAAAAATGAGAGTTGGATTTTTCAGCATAGGTTTAGATACATATTGGGATCAATTTGACGGATTAAAAGATAACTTACTAGGATATCATCAAACAGTAAAGAATAAAATAAGTGCATTCGGAACACAGGTAATTGATGCAGGCCTTGTGGATACTCCTGAAAAGGCAAAAACTGCCGGCAGACAATTTCTCCGGGAAGATGTAGAAATAATCTTTTTGTTTATTACAACTTATGCATTGTCGTCCACTGTTTTACCAGTAGTGCAGAAAGCTAAAGTTCCTGTAATAATTCTAAATCTACAGCCAGTAGAACAGCTTGATTACGAATCTTTCAATAATCTGGGTGATCGTTGGAAAATGACAGGTGTATGGTTGGAACACTGTCAGGCATGCAGTTTGCCGGAAATCGCATGTGTCTTTAATCGAGCCGGTATCTCATATTATCAGGTTTCAGGATATCTTAAAGATAAGGAAGCCTGGAATGAAATAAACGAATGGGTACAGGCGGCATTAGTAAAAAAAGAGATGAGTGATAATAGAGTCGGTATACTTGGAAACTACTATAGCGGTATGCTTGATGTTTATAGCGATTTAACACAACAGGCAGCAGTTTTTGGTAATCATTTTGAGTTATTGGAAATGTGTGAGCTGGTTGAGTTTCGCAGTTCTGTTACAGATGAAGATGTTCAATTAAAGATTAAGGAGTTTGGGGGAAAATTCGATATTTCATCTAATTGTAAAAAAGAAGATGTTGTGAGAGCAGCAAAAACATCAGTTGCACTTGATCGCTTAATTGAAAAACATAATTTAGGTTCTATGGCTTATTACTATGAAGGATCAAGTGGTAATGAATATGAAAATATTGTTACTTCTGTGATAGCCGGAAACACATTGCTTACAGGAAGAGGAATTCCTATAGCAGGTGAAGGCGAAGTTAAAAATGTACAGGCAATGAAGATAATGGATATCTTTAATGCAGGCGGTTCCTTTGCCGAATTTTACCTGGCAGACTTCAAAGATGATGTTATTTATCTCGGCCATGACGGACCGGCACATATTGATATTTCAGAGGGCGATGTCGGCTTGGTGCCACTTCCTGTATATCATGGTAAACCGGGAAAGGGTCTTTCAATACAAATGACTGTAAAACATGGTCCAGTAACAATTCTCTCAGTTGTTCAGCATGGTGATGGAAAGCTAATGCTTCTAATTGCCGAAGGCGAATCTGTGCCCGGTCCAATATTAAATATTGGCAATACAAACAGCCGGTATCATTTTAGTATTGGTGCAAAAAGATTCATGAATCAATGGGCTAAAAACGGACCAGCACATCATTGTGCTATCGGGATAGGTCATCTATCGGGTAAAATTGAAAAGCTAGCTTCACTTCTAGGAATAGAAATGAAGCAGATCTGTTAGATTCTCTAACTATAAAGACAGTTCAAGTACAAAAAAATCGAAAGAGTTTTTTTATATCATAAAAAGGAAGATTCTTACATGGAATCTATTCTCTTAGAAATTTTTATTTAATTCTCGCTACTACTTGGTATTGATTTTCATTAAAAGCAATAAATTCCACTTCTTTGCCAGAACTCTCTAAAAATTCATTTAAAGCTTTCAATTCACCAGCTTCAAATGAATGATAGTTATACAACTCATCAAAAGCTAAAATCGTCCCGCTTATCATGTTTTCCCCTAAAGCATTAAAAATATCACGTGCAGATTCATATATATCGCAGTCAATATGAATAAAAGATATTTTTGCGTCTTTCAGTATTTCATTTTTAAATACAGGCATAGTATCATTAAAAAGGCCTTTAATTACTTTGATATTATGACTTAATATAGGTTTAAAACCATCTCTCAATGCAAAAGCACCTTTCTTAATGTTAATATTACCTATTTCCCAATTGCTTGGTAAACCTTTAAAAGAGTCAAAGGCATAAATATTTTTTGATGGTTTAAGAGCAGCAATAAAATTAGTCGTTAATCCTGTAGCTACTCCTGCTTCAATAAAAACACCATCCATATCAGCTTCTTCACATGCATATTTTAAAATAAGAGAATCATGTTTAAAATGTTTTGCATTCTTCATATATTTATTTACAAATTTAACAGATTCTATATTTTTTATATATGGAACATCTTCGCTTGTAAAATGAAATATCTGACCTCCTATTGAAGGCTTCAACTTTTCTATAGAAGCTGACTCAATATAATTATCCAAATTATTTCGCATGTTAAACTTATAAAAAAAATCCATTATTTTTCCCTTTCTAAATAAGTTCTATAATTTATATTTAAGTATATAATTTGAAGAAATAATTGCTACTTACATATTAAGTAAGTATTGAATTCACAATAATTATGGAGACTAGAAATATGGTAACAATAACGAATTCAAACTTAAATATAAATTATAATGAAATAGTCGAGTTATTTGATGAAACTCCAATCTGGTCTGCACCATTCGGATTAAAACTACTGGAAAATGTTAATATAAAGAAAAACTTAATAGGATTGGATATAGGATTCGGCTCAGGTTTTCCATTAACAGAATTGGCGATGAGACTGGGGAAAACGTGTAAATTTTATGGAATAGACCCATTGGATTCAGCTGTAAAGCGAACTTGTAAGAAAATTGATTTTTATAGACTCACTAATATTGAACTTATACATGGGATGGCAGAAATTATTCCCCTAGATGATAATTCCTTAGATTTGATAACTAGTAATAACGGAATCAATAATGTATCTGATCTGGAAAAAGTACTGAGTGAATGTTCCAGAATTCTCAAGAGTGGAGGCCAATTTATTCAGACAATGAATTTAAACACAACAATGATGGAATTTTATGACATCATGAAGAGTGTATTAATTGGATTAGATATGGATTTTGAATTGAATAAAATGCAGGATCAGATTTACAAAAAAAGAAAACCGTTAAAAGAATTTACTTCAATACTAGAACAGCATAACTTCTCTATACTCAATGTACTACATGACCAGTTTGAGTATAAATTTACTGACGGAACAACAATGCTTAACCACTTCTTCATTAAATTAGGATTCTTGGATGGATGGAAAGATATTGTTCCAACAACCAAGCAGGTTGAAATTTTTAAACTAATCGAAAATCAGATGAATGAAAAAGCAAATAGAGAAGGTTGCTTTAAACTAAGCATCCCATTCGTATTAATAGATTGTAAGAAAATATAAAAATAACATTATAAATCATGACTGAAAAATATAATCAAATTATTGCAGGTCACTACTCTGCATTTCGCCCAGCTTTACATGAAATAATTCTAGAACATGTGCTTACTAAAAATGAATCTTTTCAGAAAGGCTTAGATGTGGGATGCGGTACTGGATATTCTGCTAAAGCTCTGACAAAATACTGCTCACATGTTTATGGAATTGATCCAAGCAAATCTATGTTAGAAGAGGCAACTAAAAATGCAAAAATAACATATTTACAAGGTTCCGGAAAAGATCTGCCTGTATCTGATGGTTCAGTAGATATCGTTACTTTTGCAGGTTCATTATTTTACGCTAATTCCCCTTCCCTTGTAAAGGAATTAAGAAGAGTATGTCATAAACAGACAATTATTATTCCTTATGATTTTGAAATTTTATTTAATGACTTTTTACATAAGTTTGATATTGATATAATAAAATCAGTATCAAATTATAACCACAAAATTAACTTTTCAGATAATGATAACTTTACTGAAATAATAGCCTGTAATGAAAAAACTATTATAAAAGTTACTGCAAATGAACTGGCTCATGTTTTACTATCGTCTTCCTATCTCTATGATTTATTTGTCGAAAAATTTAGTGTATCTGACCCGTTCAATATGTTAGTTAATAAACTTGAGAATAAACAACATTATTTGGAAGTAAACTTATATTATTCAAAGTATATTATTAACAAATAATATTCTTTGTTTTAGTTCTCTGTAAAAATATATAAAATTGATATGAATTTGCAATATAACAATTTAGGAAAAACCGACTTAGAAATCATCTATAATGTTTTTATTGATGCTTTTTCAAATTATCAGATCAAACTTGATATGTCGTTAGAAAAATTTTCTAATATGATGAAAAGGCGAAGTGTAGATTTCAATGTTTCAGCAGGTGTTTTTGACGGCAAAAATCTGATTGGCTTTATTCTGAATGGAAAAAGAATAATTAACAAGCAACTTGTTGCTTATGATTCAGGAACCGGTCTCCTGCAAAAATACCAGGGATTAAAACTGGCTAAAAAGATTTTAGAAGAAAATTCAAAACTATTAAAACAGAATAATATCGATAAATATATTCTGGAAGTCCTCACTTCAAATGAAAAGGCTTTAAATCTTTATAAAGGATATGGATTTAAGATAATCAGAAAATTTAACTGTTTTAAAAATATTAATAAATATGTCTCAGATTTCGATTCACCAAAGAATATAAAAATTCTAAAAACAAATTTTCTAAATATTGATTGGATTAAACTTAAAAAATGGTGTGATTTTCAACCTTCATGGCAAAATTCTATCACTTCAATAAAAAATGATAATACAAAATTTTCTTATGTTCAGGCTGTATTAGATACTGAAGTAAAAGGATATGGTATCATAGAAATAAAAACAGGAGATATACCCTTATTGGTAATAGATAATAAATTCAGAGATATATCTTTAGGTTCAGTTATATTAAAAAAATTACTGAAAGAAACGACAGCTTCAAGTTTATCAGTATTAAATATTCCTACAAATTGTACACATATCACTAAGTTCCTGGAAACACATAAATTTAATAATTTTGTGCAACAATATTAAATGGAGTATACTTTATAAGCAAGAAGAAAAATGTATCAAATTTTAAGGATTTAATTATGTTTGAAATTACAGAAATAGATAAGCCTACTTACTCTATAGATAAAAAAATATATAGAAGATTTGATCAGAGGAACACGGCATTCAGCATATTGCGAAAATATCCTGAAAAATTTGGTGGAAACAATAAAGTTCTTTTTAATAATGAGTGTCATGCATCAGATAGTCTGCATGATAATAAAAGTTTTTCAAAAACACTTGCTTCAACTGTAGAGACGATCAAATCTCAGCTTTTGGAAACAAATATTGCTTCAGAAAAAAATTCTGATTTTTCAATAAATAACCAAGACATTTTAGAAAACACTAAAAACGTTAAGGCTGCAGCATCACTTTTCAGTGCAGACAAATCAGGTATTTGCAAATTGAATAAAAATTGGATTTATTCTTATTCAAAAGAAGGAACAGAAATAAAACTTGATGATGATATGAAATATGCAGTAGTCCTCCTGAGTGCCATGGATTCATCTGCTATTCTTGAAGGGACGGAGTGTGATGCCCAGAATGCAACTATGATAGGTTATCTTAAAGGAAGCCTATGTGCATCATCATTAGCACTTTTTATAAGAAATTCAGGTTATAAAGCTCTATGTCATGATAACAATTTCGCACTTAGTATACCATTAGCTATTGATGCCGGCCTTGGTGAAATGAGTAGAAACGGCATGCTTGTAACTCCTGAGTTAGGTTCACTTATCAGAATCTCAAAAGTCATTACAAATATGCCTCTGCAAATTGATAAACCAATTACTATGGGAATAAAAGATTTTTGCAGTAAATGTTCCAAGTGTTCCAATAACTGTCCTGCAGGAGCTATTGATAGTAGTAAAAAACAAAATTATAACCATATAACCCCATGCAGCAACGAAGGTGTACAGCGCTGGCAGATTGATGCATCAAAGTGCCTTAAACAGTGGCTTAAAATAAATATATCATGTTCCAGATGCCTTAAAGTATGCCCACTCAATAAAATACTGCCGAAGAGCTAATTAATTGAACTTACACTGTAGACCTTTTTACAACATGGTTTTCAAGAAATTGCTATAACTCTTAGAGATACTCCATCTTTAAAGCCTAATGGAGTTTCTCTAATTTATGGTATCTAATACAGCACACGCAATGCCCTCTCCTAGTAATTTATGCTGATTTTTATCTAGATGAACTCCATCTACAAGGCTCGCGTCTGTCACGCTGCCTGCATTGAAGTAAAATACCGAATATTCCTCAGAAATTTTTTTTAACTCCTGAGCTAAACCAATACACCTTCTTTCAGAGCCTTTAAACCTACTTGCCATTGCTCTCTTTGGCTCTACAATAGTTGGTGGCGCTATAATCATTATATCCGGCAGTGGCATACCAGGTTCAATTGGTGCTTTACGTATTATTTGAATTAATTTAGCAGTACCTTGGGCTGACATCCATGCATTATTATCATGAGTACACTGAAAATCATTTGAACCTAACATCAGAATGACAAGCTTTAGTGGAGAATGCATCTCAATTATCTGAGCCAATCCCTGCGAACCATCACGCCCTTCTTTATAAGGATCACTCCAACTAGTTTTACGACCATTAAGACAATTTTCAATAACTCGGATGTTTGCTCCTGATTTATTGAGCATGTTCTCAAATACTCCCGGCCATCTTTGTTCAAATGGCAACCTATTCCTAGTATCCGGGATTATTCCCCAGGAAAGACTATCTGCATATACTAGAATTTGCTCCATAACTTTTTCCAATCAAACTATTTATTATGAATAATCTCTTACAGTATAATGTAATCTATTGGGGTAAATATAACAATTTAGATGTTTAATCTTAATGAATTATATGTATTTACTATCTATTACCCTGCATTCCTTGCCATATACGTGACAAAAGTTCATGTAATTGCTTATTCAGAATTTACACATACGAATTTTTAGAAGCTAAACTCTTACTTTTCAAAAGAAAAGATATCTCATACACTCTACTTTATTATCATATTTACAACAATGGAAAATCTTGTAAGAAGCTGAAAATACACTGCTCCTGCCTGGATTCTAGTATCTTGTATTATTCTTATATTCAATATTTATCTTTGTCATTATTATTATCCAAGAAATATTGACTCATCCTTTACTCCCTGAAATAGATATACCTTCAATAAATTTTTTCTGAAAGACAAAGAATATTATAATCATAGGCCATATGGACAACACGCCAGCAGCCATGACAAGAGGATATACAGTATTATGCTGACCTATCAGCAAGGCCAGACCTGCAGATAGTGTTTCCTTGTTTAATGAACTATTCACAATCAAGGGCCATAGAAGAGATTGCCATGTCCACATGGCAGTCAATATAGACAACGCAATCAGAGCAGGCTTAACAAGAGGAAGCATTACTTTATAATAAATCTGAAAATGATTACATCCATCAATTAGTGCAGCTTCAGTTAATTCTTTGGGGATTGACATAAAAAACTGTCTTAATAAAAAAGTACCGAATACGTTGAATATTCCAGGCAGTATCAGAGCAATCACAGTATCTGTTAAATGCAGTTTCACCATTATCTGAAACTGTGGAATTATAAATACCTGACTCGGAATCATTAATAGGGCCAGCATTATTACAAATAGTACATCCCTTCCCGGGAATTCTATTTTTGCAAAAGCATATGCCGCCATTGAACTTACTATCACCTGTCCTATTACAACACCAATAACTGAAGCAAAAGTATTAAAATAAAATGCCAGGAACGGAAACTGTTTAAAGACAGTTGAGTAATTATGCCACTGAAATATCTTAGGAAAAATATCCGGAGGTATCTGAATACTCTCCTGAAAGGTTTTTAAAGAAGTCAGAATCATCCACAAAAATGGGCAAATAGTAAGTATAATTATAAAAATAATTATTATATGTATTAAATATTTTTTATTGTTCTTCATCGTATTATATTCCACCTGAATTAATTATAATGGACCCATTTTTTCTGAAGTTTAAGCTGTATCAACGTTATAATAAGAATGATAAAAAACAGTACTATGGTAATAGCAGCACCATATCCCTTATCAAAAAGTACAAATGACTGGTTATAAAAATAGTAAACAAGAGACATTGCAGAATGCAGACCAGCACTACCCTGAGGTATCATTAAAAGAATGAAATCAAAAACCTGAAAAATATTAATAACAGTAATGACTGTAACAAAAAACAGAGTAGGAGTAAGCAAGGGTAGAGTAATGCAGAAAAATGTTTTAAACGGCCCTGCCCCGTCAATGATAGCTGCTTCATAATATACTTTCGGTATATCCTGCAGCCCGGCAAGTACTATTATCATCAGATAACTCACCATGCTCCATACAATAACAACAGAAACTGAGACTATTACCAGGCTGCCATCAGAAAGCCATGCGACATGCTGAATACCGAATTTTGCTAATATAATGTTAATTACACCGTACTGGTAGTTATAAAGCCATCTCCATAACAGTCCTATTGCTGCAGGCATTGTTATTGCAGGTATAAAAATAAGTGTCCTGTAAATACCTTTAAATTTAATTTTCTGGTTCAGAAGTACAGCAATCAAAGTAGATAAAATAACGATTGAAGGAACAGCTATTATTACATATTTAAACGTATTGAATAAGGCTTCATAAAAATATCTATCCTGAAACATTCTTACATAATTATCCAATCCAATCCAGGAAAAACTGCCTAATGAATCAAGATTTGTAAAACTGTAGAAAATATTCATTCCAAAAGAATAAATATAGAAAACAAACAAACCGATAAACATTGGAGCCAAAAATATACATGCCCATTTAATTTCATTAAGTTTTTTACCTGTCAATATTCTTTTCTTAGTCATCATAATTAGTCTTTAACTCTGCTTAAAATAATATTCATCTGTACAGCAATTTCCTTAACTGAAGTAGCTACCGGTATTTTCCCACTATATATGTCAGGCTCATATTCTCTTATCAAGCCGAACCACGTTGAGATAGTGGGCGAAGTAGGAAAAGGAACAGAGTGCTTCAATGCATCATAAAAAACATTTGCATTAATATGTTTCAAACTCTTTATATAATATTTTTTAGCTTTCTTGTAGGCAGGTATATTGGAACCCGATTCTGCAAAAACTCTGCTGCCCTCAGGGCCGGACAGGAACTTAACAAGTTTCCATGCTGCTTCCGGGTACTTTGTGTAAGCTGAAACAGAATAACCAACACCGCTCTGCATAGTTATATTGTTTTTTATTTTAGGCATAACCACTACACCTATATTTTTAGCAAAACTGGTATTGTCAAATACTTTTGCCATCCATGTTCCCATATAAAGCATAGCTGCTTTTTGTGACATAAACATTTCAGAACCTTTTGTGTCAGATAAAATATTGAAACTTGGCATTATACCCGAATGCATTAAGTAGATTATCTTTTTATAAGCAGCTATCACCTGTGGAGTATCGTATTCAGATTTCCTTCCGTTAGGAGAAAGAATACGTCCTCCCTCCTGATATATAAGATTAAAGTATGACGGTTGTGGGTCTAACTCCATAGCAAGAGGATAAACACCCTTTACACCTGCCTGGTTTATCCTTTTTTTCAAGAGAAGACCGGTTTTTATCATATCATTCCAGGTCCATCCGTTTTCAGGATATTTAACATGATATTTATTAAAAATAGCTTTGTTATAATAAACTGTAATACAATCTGTCTGCACAGGCATTGCATATAGCTTCCCCCTATAGGAGAAAAGTTTGATACTTGTTTTAAAATAATTATTAAGATTCAAATGATCTTTTTTAATAAATTTATTAAATGGAATAATTACACCTGCCCTGACATATTTAGGCAGGTATACATTCATCCAGAAAACATCCGGGGGTTCATGTGCAGATGCGGCTGCATCTAATTTAATCCAGTACTGATTCCATGGAATCAGTTCAGGTTTTACCTTAATATCAGGATGGTTCTTCTCGAAAACTTTTATAAGGCTTTCAATAGAAGTTTTCTGGTTTTCATCCCAGTATGACATTTTAAGATAAGCAATACCTGACTTATGTTCAGTTTTTCCACAGCCGGAAATAAGAAAAGGAAGTACAAACATAAATACTATAAGCATTATGCTATATATACATGTTTTTTTATTAGCTCCCGCCACAATAAAATCTTATACTTACTATTTATTATTATTCTATGTTTACTTAAAACAGGCAACTTATATCATTCATAAGAAACGGATATTTTGAAAAAAATCCTTCACCGTATTTTATATCATGAATCATACCAAAAAACCTGCTTTGATTTTCAATCATTTCAATAATTGGTTGTGATGCATGTGCTAAAACAGCTTTCTTTTTAGTTTCCCAAACATCTGAAATATCTAAAATAAAATCTGGTTTTTTATTAAAATATTTGGAATTTATACAGAAATAAAAAGTATTTTTTGGATGCCATGTGGAATCATCCTCTGAGTTACCTCTAAGACCTGCAACAAATACAGCCTTATCAACTAATTTTGATACGGCACAGTGATCAGGATGATAGTCATCTGCATGGATAGTCAAAATTATATCAGGTGAAGCTTTTCTTATTAAGGGAACAATGATATCCAGAGTTTCTTTGTTATTCTGAATACCTGCATCAGGAAAATCCAGATGTGTTAGTTCATCTATTTTCAGAATATCTGCAGCTTTTTTTGCTTCTATCTCTCTAATAGCTGCATTACCATCTTTTCCAGCTTCCCCTTTGGTAAGTATAATCAAACCGGTTTTTAAGCCTTTTGATTTAGCTTTAAGCATAAACCCTGCAGCTCCTGCCTCTAAATCATCAGGATGTGCTGTTATTGCAAGTACGTCCACCATAATTAATCTCTCCCTTCAGAGGTATTAATATTTGTCCCTAAATTACTGAATATATTTAATTATATTAATTTTTACAAGTTGTTTTAATTTTATATAAAATTAAAAACAAACATTCTCAAAATATATCTTTTGATATTTTTGATTAAGAATGAATTATATCATTGATAATTAGTGGAAATAGAAACAACAATAACAGCCATTATCAGTACACATACAGATAACCAGATAAGCCTGCAGGCTTTCTTATCAGCTTTTTGCCACTCTTTAAATATAAAACCCCAGATATTTGAAGAAAGTACAATAAATGACATAAACAGCGGCCAAGCTATAATTGTACCTAATTTTCCAAAATCGAGAGATGATTTTGTATACAGAAAAAGACATTCAAAAAAGAATAGTCCCATTATCATTATTGATATATGATTAAAAATAGAAATCTTACTGATTTTAAAATTCAGATTTTTTTTACGTCCTTTGATATAGAAAAAAACAGTAAAAGGGATAAAAGCACCGATTGAAATTATAATCCATGGAAGCAGGGCTAAGAAAAGTTGATTACTACTGTTTATCAAACCTTGGTTTCTTATTCCCACTATGGAATACATATATGAAAACCCCTGAATTGAAGATGCCACCCCTCCAATTACAGATAATATTATTCCAAGCAGATAATGAGTTGATTTATTCTCAGATTCTTTTAATTCCTTATCTCTGACTTCAGCTGCTCTTCCTGCAAATATAACGCCGAAGATGAATAAAAGGACACCAATTAATACAAGGTATCCAAACGTTGTATTAATTTTACGGTAATGAATAAAAACTAGTGGAAAAAGAACACCCCCTGCTGTTCCTATTCCGATATGAACAGCGAAATTAACACCTATGCCTATCATTTTAAATGCCAGGCTGACACATATCATTCCAATCCCCCAAAGCATACCGATGATGAAAGGAATGATAATATAGAGTATTTTGATTTTACTGATATAATTGAATACATGAATATCGATAAGCAGAAGTGTTATTATAGGTATAATCAAAAATGCCCACCATGAAAAATAAAACCATATTTTATCTTCTTCTATATTTCTCATGTATTTAATCGGTATAGCATAAGAACCATCAAGAACTCCCGCAAAAATTACAGCTAAAATCCCTAAAATAAAACTCATAATACAACCTATTAAATTAAAAACCTACACTTTAAATATAAATACTATTTTAGTATAAAAATTGTTAAAATACTTAAGAATATTATTTTAAGATCATACTTTCTAAGTCCTTTGTATAAGTAGATAAATAAAAAGCTTATTACTCTGGATTACCAGAGTAATAAGCTAATGTTACAATTATGTCTGTTTTTACTTATCTTCTATTTTTTGGAGAAGAAGCATTAATTCGTTAGACTCAACTGTCTGCCCTTTTTCAATAAGTATCTCAATCACTTTTCCGGGCTTTTCAGCTACAATTTTTGATTCCATTTTCATAGCTTCAAGAATAATTACAGTTTCACCGCGTTCCACAATCTGCCCTTCTGTAACAAGAACTTTGAAAACAGACCCCGGCATTGGAGATCTGACTTCATAACCTGATTTTCCACTGGTACCGGTTACTTTTTCATGAATTAATTTAATAGGATACTGAGCATCACTGGCTAATCCGGATAGAATCTGAACATATTTTTTTGTTTTACCTTCAATAGTAACATTATAATATATTTCATCTTCTTTTTTCTTTTTATCTTCCTCTTCTTGTGCTCTCAGAGAAGCTCTCTCAACAACATCTTTTTTGTATCTAATCCCCATGGGTTTATCACCTTTTAGAAAATCAATTCCTTTGATTTCACATGCTGCAGCAATAAAAATATTTTCATCTGTTACAGGAAGATTGTTTTTCAAAAGCTGTTTTCTTGCATATTCTATGCCAAGTTTCGGATTTTTGTCATTAAGATCATGAACATCCTCTTTTGTAGGAGGTAAGTTCAACTGTTCAGATGCCATTTTCACTATTTCAGGATCTGGTTCAGCTGGAGTCTGACCAAAATAGCCCAACACCATTTTGCCATAAGGTTCTGTAATATTTGCCCATTTACCCTGTGTCACATTAGAAAAAGCCTGCTGAAAATAAAACTGGGAAACAGGGGTAACAGAAGTTCCGAAACCGCCGCGTTCAACTACTTCCTGCATCTCTTTTATAACCTTTGGAAATAAATTAAGACAGTTATTGTCACGCATCATCTGTGTATTGGCAGTTAATGCACCTCCCGGCATTGGAGAAAAAATTATAAAAGGATTTATTTCTCTGGCTTCAGGAGGAAGAAAATATTTATCCATATGTTCTATAAATGCTTCTTCTGCCTGCATGATTTTTAAATAATCAATGTCAAGTGTATAATCAGTATCTTTTAATTTATGCCACATTCCAAGTATATCTGCCTGACCTGTCCCCCCGCTGCACGGCTGCATTGCCAGGTCAATAATATCTGCTCCGCCTTCAATAGCCGCCATATTACAGGCAATAGCCATTCCGGCTGTATCGTGTGTATGAAACTGAAGCTCCACTCCTTCAGGTAAAAGTTTTTTTATCCCTTTTGCTGTTTTATAGACAATCTGTGGACATGTAGTACCGGAAGCATCTTTTAGACATAAGCTATCGAAAGGTATATTTGCTTTTAGAATTTTCTTAAAAGTTTCAACATAATATTCAGGAGAATGCTCATATACTTTTCCAATACCAGGAGGCAATCCCATCAGAGTTATTGTAATCTGATGCTTTAGACCGTTCTCACTTATTTTATGTCCTGAATATTTAAGGTTTCTAACATCATTAAGAGCATCAAAATTTCTTATTGTATCCACACCGTGTTTTTTAAACATCTTAGCATGAAGTTCAATAATATCTCTTGACTGGGAAACAAGTCCGACAACATTAGCTCCTCTTGCCAGAGTTTGAAGATTGATATCACTTCCTACAACTTCGCGGCATTTATCCATCATGTCAAAAGCATCTTCCTGACAATAGAAATAGAGACTTTGAAATCTTGCACCACCACCAATTTCAAAATTTACAGTTCCTGAATCTACTGCGACTTTAAGTGCCGGTAAAAAATCTTCTGTTTTAATTCTTGCTCCAAAACATGACTGAAAACCGTCACGAAATGATGTATCCATAAATTTTATCTTTTTCATTTCTTCACCTAATTTATCTTATGATTTTAAGGATACTCAATTACAACGGAATATTACTATGTTTTCTTTCAGGAGCCTGTTCTTCTTTATGTGACAGTATTTCAAAAGCTCTGATTAATTTTCCTCTTGTTTTTGATGGAATAATTATATCATCGATATAACCTCTTTTAGCAGCCTGATACGGATTGGCAAATTCTTTTTTATAATATGAAATCTTTTCTTTTAAAAGCTCTTCAGGATTATCAGAATCTTTTAAATCTTTTTTGAAAATAATTTCAGCAGCCCCTTCAGCACCCATCACTGCTATTTCCGCTGTCGGCCATGCGTAATTTATATCACCGCCAATATGTTTTGAACTCATCACGTCATAAGCACCGCCATAAGCTTTTCTTGTAATAACAGACACTTTAGGAACAGTGGCTTCTGAATAAGCAAAAAGCAGTTTAGAACCATGGGTAATGATTCCACCGTATTCCTGATCTGTTCCGGGAAGGAATCCTGGGACATCAATAAAAGTTAAAATAGGGATATTAAAAGAATCGCAATATCTTACAAATCTGGCAGCTTTTCTTGAAGAGTTACAGTCGAGAACTCCTGCAAGATAATTAGGCTGATTTGCAACAATACCGATAGTTCTTCCATTTAGTTTAGCAAAAGCTACAATTATATTCATAGCAAACGACTGGTGAACTTCCAAAAATTTCTCATCGTCAACTACTGCTGATATAATCTGTTTCATATCATATGGCTGATTAGAGTTCTCAGGAATGATTTTATTTAAGGAATCCTCTTCTCTTAACATAGGATCTGAACAGTGTGAAACAACCTGACCATGTTTATAACTTGGCGGCAAATAAGTGATAAGCTTTTTTACAGTTTTCAAAGCTTCGTGTTCCGTATCCACAGCAAAATGGGCATTACCGCTTTTAGAATTATTTATTTCAGCTCCACCGAGGGTTTCTATATCAACGTCTTCATTTGTTACAGCTTTTACAACTTTTGGCCCTGTAACAAACATAGAAGAAGTGTTTCTTACCATAATATTAAAGTCTGTAATTGCTGGAGAATAAACTGCTCCTCCTGCACATGGGCCTAGAATAGCCGAAATTTGAGGTATAACTCCGGAACATTTTACATTTCTATGAAAAATTTCTCCATACCCAGCCAAGCTTTCTATTCCTTCCTGAATTCTAGCACCGCCTGAGTCGTTCAGACCGATAATAGGAACACCTGATTTAACTGCAAGATCCATTATTTTTATAATTTTTTCCGCATAGGTTTCTGAAAGTGAGCCACCAAAAACAGTAAAATCCTGAGCAAAAATATAAACAGGCATTTTGTCAATTGTTCCGTAACCTGTAATTACACCGTCAGAAGGGTGTTGTATTTTTTCCATTCCAAACTTAGAACAACGATGCTCTTTCAGCAAATCAAATTCTTCAAAACTTCCTGTATCTAAAAGATAATCAATCCTTTCCCTTGCAGTTAATTTTCCCTGTTTATGCTGTTGTTGGATTTTTTTTAAACCACCACCCAGGAGAGCTTTTTCTTTTTTCTGAATAAGCTCAGAAATAGCCTTTTCTGTATTCATTATCCCGATTTACCCCTTTTTTGATGTTTGTTTTTAAATTTCACTATTCTAAATATGATTTATAATAAAAATCAAATAAAGATAAACTCAAAATAAATTATAGATTATTTCAGCAATCTAACATTTTGGTGTTGTATTTTTAACATAATGCGTTGTATTAATAGTGTTAATTGATAAACGCAACAGTGCAAAAGCAATAAAATTTTTATTTAATGAATAACTTATCAAAATAATTCGCAAGATAGTAATTAAACTGAATTTATAGAATTTATATATTTATGGAGTTTTATTCAGAAAAATTCAAATCACTTCGATTGAAGAAAAAAATCAACATGACTTTTGCTGCTAAAAAAGTTGGTGTTAATAGAAGTACAGTATGGTCATGGGAAAAAAATAAAACTAAACCAAATGAAAGCAAAACAAGAATTTTAGCTGAAATTCTGAATGTTTCAGTTAACGAAATATCCGATCTGGAACCTGAATATCCTTTATCTGAAGGTAAAATCAGTGATTTGACATATTCATGGCGTGCTTTTTCAGGTAAAGATGATTTCTCTCAGGAAGCC
Source organism: Victivallales bacterium (assembly GCA_036011305.1). Classification (GTDB taxonomy): domain Bacteria; phylum Verrucomicrobiota; class Lentisphaeria; order Victivallales; family GWF2-38-69; genus DASCNA01. The sequence continues at coordinate 55,334 of DASCNA010000095.1, read as the reverse complement.
ATTCAAAAAGTGTTTGTCACAAAACTTGAAGAAATGTTTGAAAAATATAATCAGACAACAACAATAATTAAAGCCATAATGACATCTATGAAATTTATGTTTTATGTTAAAGACACCAGCCTGAAATATATTACAGTAAATCACCAATTTCTTAAAGATACATCATCTCAATTTACAGAAGATCACGTGTTAAACCGCAATGATTATGATTTTTTCAGTCATAATGAAGCCAGAACTAATGAAAAGCAGGATAGACATGTAATATTAACAGGCAAACCTCTTGTAGATTTTGAGGGGACAATACCTGGAACTAGAAAAAAAAAATGGGGATTGATTTCAAAATATCCGATATTTGATTCAGAGGGAAAAATAGCCGGATTGACAGGTTTTTTTGTAGATATAACTGAAAGAAAACGTACTGAAGAAATAAGAGAAATGCTGGAACTGTCATTAAGCTCTGTATCAGATGCATACTGTATTCGAGATATAGAAAAGAATTCATATTTTTTTGTAAGTGAAGTGATAGAACAAATAACTGGCGTATCTTCTGAAAAATATAAAAAAGGCGGAGTGGATTTCTGGTTAAAAAATTGTGTCCATCCTGATGACCGTGATGAACAGACCCAATATTATAGGAACAAATTCTGGCCGGATCGAAGAGAATACAGAATAATAAGGCCTGACGGCTCCATACGTCTGATAGAGGCAACATGTGAATTTCAACATCTGTTAAATAAAGAATTTATGTGTTCAGTAATCAGGGATATTACAGAAAAGAGAAAAAGTGAAGAAATAAGTGAACTGCTCCGTTTAAATGTTGATGCGATGGAATCAGCTTTGACTTTAAGCAGCTTTGATAAAAAATCTAAAAAGGATATTACCAGATATTCTAACAACTCTACAGATAAAATTTTCGGTTTTACTGCTGAAGAATTTTATAAATCAGGAATTGAATTATGGCTTAACTATATTCATCCAGATGATAGAGAAAGAGAAAAAACATACCTGATTTCAAGAACATGGCCTGAACATGATGAGTACAGAGTTATAAAACCTGATGGCAAAATTGTTTGGATAGAATCAACTAGACGAAAAAAAGTATTCCTGGGAACCGAATATACACTGACAATCAGTAAAGATGTTACAGAAAAAAAGAAAAAAGAAGATATGAAAGAACTCCTGGAACTCTGCTTGAATTCAATATCTGACGGGTTCATTATTACGGCCTTGAAGGGAAAAGATATTTACTTTCTTAATCAGGCCGCAGTTGAGATGTTAGGTTACCCAGAAAAAAAACTTTATGAAGGCGGAACGGAGTTTTGGTTAAATCATTGTGTTCATCCTGAAGACAGACCCAAACAGGCTAAATATTATAAAGATAACTCCTACCCCTCCAAAAGAAAATTCAGAATTATCAGACCCGATGGCGAAGTTCGAACAATAAAAGCCAAATTTTCAAAAAAAACATTAATTAATAAAAAATACTATCTCTCTGTTTATAAAGATATCACAAATAATAATTAGTATTTACTTATAGAAGAGAAATACTAATTATTGTCTATGTTATATATTCAGTAAATATTATTTAGGTACTTCTCGTCTTACTTCTTTGACACTGTTTTTATCATCAACAAAAACAAGATAAGGTTTTAATTCAGAAGCTTCTCTTTCTCCGTATTGTGCATAAGAAGCGATAATAACTTTATCACCTTTTTCAACAAGTCTGGCAGCTGCGCCGTTTAAACAGATTTCACCTTCCTTGTCTGTTTCAATCACATAAGTTGAAAATCTCTGTCCGTTATTACAGTTATAAATATCTACTTTTTCAAACGGTATCATATCAGCTTTTGCTCTCATGTCAGGTCCAATGCTTATGGAACCAAAATATTCTAAATTGGCCTCAGTAACTGTAGCCATATGTATTTTAGATTTTAACATTGTTCTTTCCATCTTATTCTAACTCCTTCAAATCAAAATTATCAATTAACCTTACGTCATCTATGAATACTGCAGCAAAACGACGACCATATCTTTCTTCCAGATAATCAACTTTTATATTATTATTTTCAAGTTTTAATTTTATTTTATCAATTTCAGTATTTTCTCTTATAGCTTTAGCATAAAAAGCAGCTAATTTTCTACCTCCTGCAGTCAAAAGTTTATTCCTCGAGCTCAAAGCCAAGTTATCTTTTTCCCGAGCTATAGCACAGGGAATAATCTCAGTATCAATAAAAAAAGCATCCCGCATTCCTTTTATAAGATGAAACTGCTGATAATCTTTTTCTCCAAAATAAGCCCTATCTGCTTTAGTTATGTTTAAAAGCTTCATAACAACAGTCAATACACCGTCAAAATGCCCGGGCCTTGCGCCTCCGCATAAAATTTTACTGAAATCATTCTCAGTGACAACATACCTATAATCATCCTGATATATCTGATCATATCTAGGAGCCAATAAAAAATCTACATCTAAGCATTCCAATACTTTTACATCATCATCCCATGTAGAAGGATAGTTATCAAGGTCATTTTCATTATTAAACTGAGTTGGGTTAAGGTAGATAGTAACAACAGTTAAATCATTCTCTTTCTTGCTACGTTCAATTAAAGTGCGATGTCCCCTGTGAAGTGCCCCCATAGTCATCACAACACCTAAAGATTTAGAACTGGAAATTGATTTTCTAAAATTGGTCCACTCTGGGATATCTTCAAAAATTCTAATCTTCATATCAGAAACATTCATTTTTATTTGGAAAAGTAACGTCTTTTACATCTTTATTATATTTATTGATAGCAGATTTTACTTCATCATATAAATTCAAATATTTTCTGAGAAATTTCATATTTAAATCTTTCTTCATTCCCAGCATGTCATGTAAAACCAACACCTGACCGTCTGTGTTAAAACCGGCTCCAATCCCAATTGTAGGTATTTTAACAGCTTTAGACATTTTTTCAGCTAGGTCAGCAGGAATACACTCCAGTACAACACCAAAGCAGCCTAATTCCTCAAGAAGTTTAATTTCCTCAATAAGCCTATCAGCATTTTCCTGGTCACGGCCCTGAACAACATATCCGCCAAAAGCATTTACGGATTGAGGTGTAAGTCCTATATGTCCCATAACAGGCACACCGGATTCAATAATATGTCTAATTAATTCCTTGTTACCTTCAACTCCTTCAAGTTTTACAGCATTTGCTCCGGCTTTCATCAGACTGTCAACACAATCCATAGTTTTGTCTAAGCCACTGCGGTAAGAAAGAAAAGGCATATCTCCAATTATAAATTTATCCGCGGCGCCCTTAGCCACAGCTCTTATCATATCAGCCATCATTTCAGTTGTAGCGTGAACTGTTGTAGGGTAACCATGCATTACCATAGAACCGCTATCACCTACTAACACACAATCGATATCTGTATCATTGATTATTTCAGCAAAGCTATAATCATAACATGTTATGAGTGAAATTTTTTCTTTGTTAGCTTTTTTTAATTTAAAATCTTTTAATTTCATCATATCCTCTGAAATTATTTATTTAATAAGTATGAATATTTAACAATAAAAATTATAATTTAAACTAATTATGACGAAATAAAAAGTAATCTTTAGTTTAATTCACAGAAAGATTAATTCAGTTCAGGTAACTTCAATTTAATTATTTCCCAAATTTTAATGGAAATATATTTTTTTGCCATTTATATTCTATTCAACTTGTTAAAATATTTAAAGTAAATTCAGGGTTAATCGTTGATGAAAGTAAGTACTTGTAAACTTGATGGAATTTTGGTAATTGAACCTACTGTGTTCGATGACAATCGCGGTTTTTTTTTAGAAAGTTATAACAGGAAGAAATATGAAGACATCGGTATTGGGGCAGAGTTTGTTCAGGACAACCATTCTGCATCAACTAAAGGAACATTGAGAGGACTTCACTACCAGTTAAATCCTGGACAGTCAAAACTTATTCGTGCAACCTTGGGTGAAGTATTTGATGTAGTTGTTGATGTAAGAAAAAAATCTCCTACTTTTGGACAATGGGAAAGTTTTATTATAACAGCTGAAAACAAAAAACAGGTTTTTATACCCAGAGGTTTTGCTCATGGTTTTTGTGTTTTAAGTGATTATGCTGAATTCTTATATAAGTGTGATGAATATTATTCACCTAAAGATGAACGCGGATTTTTATGGGATGATCCGGAAATTAATATTAACTGGCCAATATCAGATCCTATATTATCAAAAAGAGATCTATCTCATCCATCGTTTAAGAAGTTGAGTGACAGTGATTTTTTCTAATATTCATTAAAATATTATTTTTCACTTTTGTAATACATAAAAAACAATATTATACTTATCGTCTTTAAATGTAGATAAAATTAATTTTTTATATTAACACAATTAAAATAAAATATCGGAGATCATAATAATTATGAAAATTTCGGCAAATAATGTTAGAAACTTCTCAATCGCTGGCCATTTAAATTCAGGAAAAACATCTCTTTCAGATTTGATCCTTTTTAAAGCAGGCAAAGTAGATAGGTTGGGAAAAACTACTGCGGGGAACAGTGTGTCTGACTATACACCAGAAGAACAGGCAAAGCAGAGCAGTATTTATGCAACAGCTTTAAACTGTGAATGGAAAAAGCATAATTTTTATTTCACTGATACTCCTGGATATGGAGAATTTGTAGCAGAGCCAATAGCTGCAATTTCAAATTCAGATATGGCACTTATTGTTGTAGATGCAGTAGACGGATTACTTGTTGGCAGTGCTAGAGCCTGGAAAATAGCAAAGAAAAATAATGTTCCAAGAGCTTTTTTTGTTAACGGAATGGACAAAGAAACAGCAGATTATCATAAAGTTGTTAAACAAATACGCGAAACTTATGGAAAAACAATTTGTATTCCTATTACTGTTCCAAATGCAGATGCAGCAAATTTTAGTAAAGTAGTAAATATTCTTCGTGATGATGATGTACCTGAAGACGCAGAAGAATACTGTGAACAGATCATGGATACAGTAGCTGAATCTAACGAAGAACTGATGATGCGTTATTTAGATGGAGAAAAACTTACAGAAGAAGAAAAATCAGAAGGACTGACAAAAGCTATTCAGGAAGGTTCATTGGTTCCTGTATTTTTTGGAAGTGTAGAAAAAGATTTGGGAATTGAGGAATTAATGAATAGTATTGTCAACCTTTTTCCAACTCCTTTATCTAGGAAGGTTCCTACAGAAGACGGAAGTAAAATTGAAGTATCAGAAACAGGTACAGGACTAGCTAAAGTTTTCAAATCAATAACTGACCCGTTCTTAGGCCAGTTAGTTTTCTTCAGAGTATATAACGGAACATTTAAATCAGATTCTGAAATATTCAATGTTACAAAAAATACTAAAGAACGTTTTGGAAGCATACTTCTGCTAAATGGAAAAAATCAGGATAAATTAACAGAAGCTGTCCCTGGCACAATCGGTGCCATGGTTAAATTAAAATCTACTTCTTTAGATAATACACTTGCTACTTCCAGTAAAGCTCCGGAACTAGCTCCTATGGTGTTCCCTTGTCCTATTATGTCATATGCAATCACTGCAGCAAAAAGCGGTGAAGAAGATAAAATTGGTACAGGTTTAAATAAAATATCAGCAAGTGATCCAACAGTTAAACTTGAAAGACATCCTGAAACACATGAAATGCTTCTTTCTGGAATGGGCGATCAACATCTATCATTGGTAATTAAAAAATTGAAGGAAGATAGTAAAGTTGAAGTAAACACCGACAGTCCAAGAATACCTTACAGAGAAACAATTACATCAAATGGAGAAGGACATTACAGACACAAAAAACAGACAGGTGGACACGGACAATTTGCTGAAGTTTACTTAAGAGTAGAGCCAAACACTGAAGGATATGAATTCAAAAATGCTGTTGTCGGCGGAAATATTCCTAAAAATTATATTCCTGCTGTAGAAAAAGGCGTTCTGGAAGCAATGGTCGATGGACCTTTAGCTGGATGTAATGTTGAAAATATTACAGTTACTGTATATGATGGAAAATTTCATGATGTTGACTCTTCAGAAATGGCATTCAAAATTGCTTCAAGAGCAGCATTCCGTGATGCAGTAGAAAAATCTAAACCTATTCTACTTGAACCTATTCAGGCATTAAAAATCACTATTCCTGATCAGTATATGGGCGATATCAGTGGTGACTTAAATCAGAAAAGAGGTAGAATCCTCGGCATGGGTGTAGAAGAAGGTATGCAGGTAGTGAAAGCAGATGTTCCTTTATCTGAACTTTCAAGATATGCTACGGAAGTAAGAAGTATTACACAGGGTAACGGTTCTGTGGATATGAAATTTTCAAGATATGAAATGGTTCCTTCAAATGTTGCTAAAGAGATAATTAAAAACCACAAAAAAGAACTTGAAGAAGCAACCAAATAGACAGTATTTTTATATTGTTATTTGAAATTTCACAAAAAATTAATACTTTAGATAATTTATTTATGACTCCTTGGAACGTAAGGAGTCAATTTTTATTAACATAAACAATTAAAGTAACAACAAATCAAACGGAAACTAATTAAAAATGTCAACTCAACCAACTAACAAAACAATCAAAGAATTAAACTTACCATCCTTCCTAGACTTAGAAAACATGCCTTCCATGGAATCTCTAATGGACAGTAGCAGCACAAGCGGATTTACTGTCGGTTCAATTATTCAGGGCAGAGTAGCAGAAAAAAGAGATAACGGAGTACTTGTAGATATCGGCTGTAAAGCAGAAGGCTTTATTTCTAAAGAGGAATTCACTGACTGGGATACTGTAAAGATAAATGATAAACTTGATGTTCTACTTGAAGAAATTGAAAATGATAAAAACCAACCTGTCTTAAGTATACAAAAAGCCAGATTTCTTAAAGACTGGGCTAGAATTACTTCTACTTACAATGAAGGCAGCATTGTTAAAGGTACTATGAAACATCGCGTTAAAGGCGGTATTATTGTAGATGTTGAAGGTGTTGAATCATTCTTGCCTGGCTCACAGATTGATATTGTTCCTGTAAGAAACTTAGATGATCTGATTGGTCTTGTTTACGATTTTAAAATCGTTAAGATCAATGAAGAAAGAAAAAATATTGTCATTTCAAGAAGAGAACTTCTTGAAGCAGATAGAGCTGATAAACGTTCTACGCTATTAAAAGAAATGAAAAAAAGCGAAATCTACAAAGGTATTATCAAAAATATTACAGATTTCGGTGCATTTATTGATATGGGCGGAGTTGACGGACTACTTCATATTACAGACATGTCATGGGGAAGAATATCTCATCCTTCAGAAATGCTGGAAGTAGGTCAGGAACTTGATGTAATGATTCTTGATATTGATTATGATAAAGAAAGAGTGTCACTCGGACTTAAACAAAAAACTAAAAATCCTTGGGAAACAGTAGCTGAGAAATATCCTGTTGGAAGTAAAGTAAAAGGTAAAGTTGTTAATATTATGCCTTATGGAGCTTTCGTTGAAGTAGAAAATGGAATTGAAGGTCTAATTCATGTTTCAGAAATGTCATGGACTAAACGCATAAGCAGAGCTACAGAAGTAGTTAACTTAGGCGACGAAGTTGAAGCTATCGTTCTTGATATGCAGCCTGATACTAAGAAGATTTCCCTCGGTTTACGTCAGACAACACCAAATCCATGGGAAGTTTTAGCCGAAAAATATCCTGTTGGAAGCAAAATCAAAGGTAAAGTTAGAAATATGACCAGCTATGGCGCATTCATTGAAATTGAAAACGATATAGATGGTATGATTCATGTTTCAGATATGTCATGGACTCGTAAAATAAACAATCCTGCTGAACTTTTGAAAAACGGCGATGAAGTAGAAGCCGTTATTTTAGCAATTGCTCCTGAACAGCAGCGTATTTCTCTGGGAATGAAACAACTTGAAGAAGACCCATGGAAAAATATAGATACATTCTACAAAATTGGTGATATCGTTGAAGGTAAAGTAACAAAAATTACTGCTTTCGGCGCATTCATAGAACTTTCTCATAAAATTGACGGTCTGATTCACGTTTCACAAATTAGTGACAATCATATCGACAAAGTTAAAGATGTATTAAAAATTGGTCAGGATGTTCAAGCTCGTGTCATCAAAATTGATAAAGATGACAGAAGAATTGGACTTAGTATTAAAGCAGCTCAAAAAGATTATTCACACGAAGATCTTACTAAAGAAGGCGAAAAAGTAGCTGAAGCACTCAAAGCCGGTGAAGCTTTAGTTGATATGGGTGAAGCTTTTGAAAATTCAGGACTTGACGAATTAGATACTAAAGCATAATATCAAATATATATAATTAATAATGAAGTGGACTTTTCACTTCATTATTAATAATCTTTCATTTATTTAAAAAACAAACATTAGGGGAATATTCAAATGGAAATATTAGCAAATTTAGCAACAGCTGCAGCAAAACAGGGTGGCTTACAGGGAATGCTTGTTAGTTTTGGACCTTTTATTTTAATCATCATTGTAATGTATTTCTTGCTATTCCGCTCTCAGCAGAAAAAAGCAAAAAAACGTCAACAAATGCTTAATGAAATCAAAGCTGGAGACAAAGTTGTTACTGCAGGTGGATTAATAGGCACAGTTTCAACTATTAAAGACAAAACTGCTTTAGTAAAAATAGCTGATAACGTAAAAGTAGAAGTAAGTCGTGGTTCTATCAGTGGAGTTATTGAAAAAATCGCTAAATAATTATTTAATATAAGAAATAATTAACCAAAAAAGGATCGTATCAAGGAATATTAAATGAACAAAAAGCCAATTTTAGGAAGACTAATTCTTGTAATTATCATTCTTGTAGTATTTGGATGGTCAATGTTTCCGCTAACACAGCAGAATTTTTATAAAGAATTAAGATCTATGACTAATAATAATCCCAAGGTTGAAAAAGTCATAGCACTAGCAAAAGAAAAGGAAAAAGCTGATAAAAACCTATTTCCTACAACTGCAGTAGAGTTAGCTGCTAAAGACCTTAATGTGGATTTGGCTAAAATAATTAATATTCCTGACGTTCTTACCAACCAGCAAGCATTACGAATTGTAAGATCAAAATGCGCCAGTTCGATTAAGCTTGGACTTGACCTAAACGGTGGAACTGAATTTGATGTAAGCGTAATTCCTAATAAAGTAAAAAAAGGTGAAACTCAGATCCCTATTTCTCAACTAAGAGACAGGGTAATGGATATATTAAGAAATAGAATTAATAAATCCGGATTGGTTGAACCAGAAATTGCAGCAGAAGGTTCTGAAAGAATTTCTTTAAAAATACCTGTCTCTACAGAAGAGCAGAAGCAAGAATACAAAAGACTTATTCAGATGTCTGCAAAACTTGAATTCAGACTGCTGGCTAAAAATAACGCTCAACTTGTATCAGAATACAATGCGGATAAAGAGCATTTCATTCCACCTGTAGGTTATGAGCGTATGACTATGGTCAATTCTAACAGATTTGGCAAAAAAAGCCTGGAAACTGATTTTGTTCAAATACATCCTCAAATGAGCGGTATGGATATTACCAATGCAAATGTTGTTACTGACCAATACGGACAAAGACAGATTTCTTTAGAGTTTAACTCTAAAGGTGCTCAAAAATTTGGTGAAGTTACAAGCAAAAATGTTGGACGGAGATTAGGTATTGTTCTGGACGGTACTTTGTATTCAGCACCGAATATACAAACTGCAATTTATGGTGGTAATGCTTCAATTTCAGGTGATTTTTCACAGGAAGAAGCTTCAAATGTAGCAACCGCATTAGCCTGTGGTAATTTACCGGCAACAATTCATATCGATTCAGTTTTTGATACTGCCCCTACCTTGGGTAAAGAATCTGTATACAGTGGTTCTATAGCAGGTATTCTTGGACTAATCGGCGTAGGTTTATTCATGTTGATTTATTACATGAAAGCAGGTCTTGTTGCTAATATAGCACTAATTGCAAATGTTATCCTTATTGTTGGAGCAATGGCATCTTTAGGGGCAACACTGACACTACCTGGTATTGCTGCTATTATCCTTACTATAGGTATGGCGGTAGATGCGAATGTGCTCATATATGAGAGGATTCGAGAGGAAATAGAGTCGAATAAAACTTTAACTAATGCCATTGATATTGGTTATAAAAGAGCCTTTATTACAATATTTGACTCAAATATAACAACATTGTTGGTTGGTTTAATTCTATACTGGCAGGGATCAGGACCGGTAAAAGGATTTGGTGCTACTTTAAGTATCGGTATAGTCTGCAGTATGTTCACTGCCATATTTGTAACAAGATTGATTTTCGATATTTACAACAGATATTTTCATATACGTAAGCTTACAATGCTAAGAATCTTCCACAATACTAAAATTAAATTTTTAAGTCTGTGGAAATATTGTATCATTATATCTTTATGCCTAATGATAGCTTCAATAACAATTGGAGTAATAAAACATAAAACTATATTAGGCGTTGATTTTACCGGTGGGACACAAATTGTTCTCAATTATCAAAAACACATATCACAAGGTAAAGTAAAAAAATTCCTTGGAAAAGAAGGTTATCAAACCGATATTTCGTATAAATCTTCTCCAATAGCAGGAAACAAAATAGATATTCTGATTGATAAACAGACCAGGCCTAAGAACTCCAGTGGTGAAATGTCAACAATTACTCAATTACTGAATAAACAGTTTCCTAATGCTAAATTTTCTGGTGCGTCTGAAACTAGTATTGGAGGCCTTGTAGGTTCATCATTTGCGACAGCGGCAATTATAGCAATACTTCTTTCTTTTGCTGGAATGATAATATATGTATCTCTAAGATTCGAATTGACATATGCTATAGCGGCAATAATTGCATTACTTCATGATGTAATAATCGGAACAGGCGTATTGATTGCATTCGATAGGCAAATATCGTTGACTGTTGTAGCGGCATTATTGACAGTTGTAGGTTATTCCGTAAATGATACAATTATTGTTTTTGACAGAATACGCGAAAATTTAAAACTGCGTAAAGATTTAAAATATAGAGAGATTATAGATCTAAGTATTAACCAGACATTGAGCAGAACTGTAATTACTTCATTTTTAACTTTTGTAGTAGTATTAGTCTTATATATATTCGGCGGAGTATCGATAAACAATTTTGCCCTTATTATGCTTGCAGGTATAATAGTAGGAACCTACTCATCTATATTTGTAGCTTCTCCTCTTGTAGCTCATTGGCATAAAAAAGTGACAGGAATTAAAGATTAAGTTAAATTTTAAAAATTTAATATACTGATGTCACAGGAAAATATTTCTGTGACATTTTTTTATTTGAATATAAACTAGACAAAACAATATGACAAAATATATTTCTCTATTAATAGCTGTTGTTGTTTGCTACTTAATTGTAATTTATAAGAAACGTAAAACAAAAAGGTAAAATAGATGCTTTCAAAAATATGTGTTTTTTGTGGTTCCAGCCCAGGAACTAGAATAGAATACAAGGAAAATGCCGTAAAACTCGGTCAAGCTCTAGCAGAGCAAAATATTAATCTTATTTACGGTGGTTCCAATGTAGGATTAATGGGAGTTATTGCTAAAACAGTTCTAAAACACGGTGGAAAGGTTACAGGCGTTATGCCAAGGCACCTTGTAGATAAAGAAGTTGCATTTAATGATTTAGAAGACCTCAGAATTGTAGATACAATGCACGAGCGGAAAGCTTTAATGGAAAATCTTTCAGACGGTTTTATCGCAATGCCCGGCGGTTTCGGTACATTTGAAGAAATATTTGAAATGATTACATGGAGCCAACTCGATCTCCATCAAAAGCCATGTGGTTTTTTAAATATCAGTGGTTTTTATGATAAACTTATTTCTTTCATCAATCATGCAATAACAGAAGGTTTTATTCATGAAAGCTTGAAGGAAGCTATAAATACAGGATCAACACCTTTAGAACTTATAAATAAGTTGAAAAAATCAAAACCTATAATAATAGATAAAGCTCAATGGGCAATGAAATTGAAATCTTGATTAAAATATTTTATAATAGTATTAACTTTATACAATAACATTTTTCACTTACATGAAACAGCAAACTAAAAAACATTTATTACTAACAGGTATAGGAATTATTTTAATCATAATTTTCTATAAATATATTGATAAACCTGTGGCATTTGCGGTACATGATTATTTGAGTAAATATACAACACTCATGTTGATATTCTATTGTTTGGAACATATAGCTAATGTCATTTTTTTTACTGTCCCTATTCTTTACATATATCTATTTACCAGATATGCCAGAAAGCTATTTTCTCTTTTTGACAAATTTCTTTTTAGCTACTGTACCAGCATAGTTACAGTAGTAATTATTAAAGACCTGCTAAAAGGAGTATTTGGTAGATACTGGCCTCAAACTTATATCAATGGAAACCTTTCACTTATCGGCATGGATGCTTACGGATTTAATTTTTTCCATACTGGTTTGGCATACCAGTCATTTCCGTCAGGACATACCTGTGTTATTTTTGCAGCTATGACTGTTGTATGGCTCGAATATCCTAAATTAAAATGGCTGGCAATAACATTATCTATCTGCGTTATGGTTGGTCTTATCGGATTAGACTACCATTTTGTAAGCGACGTAATTGCAGGTATGATTGTGGGGATAACTACAGGGCGTTTTACCGTAGGTATTATTGAAAGAATAGAAAAAATGCCCTATCTTCCATAATTATTTTAGATTTATGATGGGATTTCATGTAAGAATAAGCTCCAAATTTTAAATCCAATCCAAAATAAGTAAAATCTAATCACTTAATGCTTTGTATATTTATTTTAGGGAATTCTTCTGGATATTCATTTTCCAGGTAATGAATAAACTTTAAAGTCTTAAATGCATCAAACCAGACATGGAAAGCACAAAGTAGTTTCTTTTTATTTTTCTTAGATAACTTATCTCTTTTTTTTAAATTGTTCTCTACAATTTTATCCCAGATTTCAGAAAAATTATTCTCCTCTAGAAAATCTAAACATCTGGAATCCAGTTTCAATTCTAACTCTGAATAGCTTAGATCATTACAGGCCAGCCATTTTCTAACTTCTCTTAAAGTTTTTCCAAGCAGATCAAAAATCTTAGGATTGTACAGTTTTAATTCACTGCCTCCCACTGTTTTTTTTAATCTTGGTCCTGTACCAAAAGGGACTCTTCCTGAAATACGAGAAGAAGGATGTACAGAAGTATCTGTTATATGACCTATTTTCCCTAGTTTTCTGAGAGACTGCATAAAATAAAAATCTTCTCCCCCTCTATGCGTTTTCATACCGCCTGCTTTGATATAGTATTCAGCCCTAAAAGCCATCGCAGAACCAATTGTATAATATGCATATGGAGATTTAGCATTTTTTAATTTATATACATAATCATGCAAATAAACTTCATACTCCCTTATCGCTGATTCATCCAGTACACTATCTGCTTTTTGATGTTTGAATGAAATAGAAGTTCCGACAATATGATTATTTGATTCAAAATATCTAAAAATAGATTCCAAATATTTTTCCTCAACGAGCGTATCTCCATCTAAACTGATAATCAGAGGAGATAAATTCCAATTCATATAAAATAAACTGTAATCCATTCCAAGTTTTCTGGCTCTGCCGACTCCCCCTTTTCCAGAAAGTTCATTTCCTGCAGTCGAAGCATCTATCCAGCATAGATTTAAATTGTGCAATTTGAATTTATTCTGAAAATTATTATTCTTTAACTCACTCAAAAGCCTGTTGTTTATCTCAATATATTTAGTATTAGGCAAGTAGGCTGGAGAATTAATAATAATAGTAATAAGCGTTTTTTTTAAAAGGTTTTTATCATTAAAGGTTAAATTATAAAGTACCTGTCCCAAGTCTTCATATTCACCATATACCGGTATAACAATTGATAATAAATAATTTTTAATACTGAAATTACTTTGAATTTCTCTTGTTCTGTCAATTTTGCTTAGGTACTTTTGAAATTTAAATTCACTCATTATTAAATAAAAAATTATAGTTTATGAATAGATCTATTATACTATATTGTTCCATAGTTCACTGCAATTCAAATATACAAAAGTATAATAGAAACAATACACATATTGTTAAGAAATTCTTTAAACTCATAAAAGATAATATTAATTTGTCTTTATATGACTTATCCAATAAAATAGTTCGATCGGTTCGTGATTTTGAAGAAAGAAATCTTTTTGATGATATTACTCTGCTCATATTCAAAAGAAATGTTTAAACTAATGTCAAACATTTGTCTTTACCGAAACATAACTTTATACTGTGCTAAAACCTTATTCATTTCTTCTAAACATTAAAAGTGTTATATCATCAAACTTTTCGCCTTTTTGGAAATCCAGCACGTCTTTAATTATCAAGTCTCCTAGATCAGAAATTTTATCCAGATAATTCTTTTCAATAATCTTTTCCAATCTTTCATTACCATACTCATTATTGCTTGAATCAGGTGCCTCAGTTATACCATCAGTATAAAAAATCACTGTTGAACCTTTTTGTATTTTAAGTTTAGAACTGTTGAATTCAGTTTCTTCGCAAATACCTATTGCCGGTTTAGATAATATTCCACCAGTTGAAATATTACCGTTGCTTTTTAGATAGGTAAACTCATGATGGCCGGCATTAGAAAATTCCAGTTCTCCTGTATCAATGTTGTAAATACATAAATACAGAGTCAGAAACATTGATTTTTCATTATTCCTGCAAAGAGTTTTATTCACATAATTTAATATCTTTCCGGGACCTAATGTCTCAGATGACAGGCATGCCTCTTTTATTATTGCCTTTGACATACTCATATAAAATGCAGCAGTTATTCCCTTCCCTGATACATCTGCCAGTATAAGAGCAAGTTTATTAGGCCTTACATAAAAAAAGTCATAGAAATCACCCGACATTTCCTTAGCAGAAATAAGTCTGGCAAATAATGTAAATTCTTTTCTTATAAACCCTTCAGTAATAGCAGGTAAAACTGATTCCTGTATTTCCCCCGCAATTTTAAGCTCTGTCTGAATTATCTGTCTTGCTTTAATTTCATTTTGCAGATTATCCGTGTAATTTTTTAACTGTTTTCCTACATTATTAAAAGACAGAGACAAATCATATATTTCTTTTACTCCTTTTTCTTTTGTCTCTATATTAAAATTCCCTTTTCCCAAGAGATTAAACTTGTCTCTTATATTTCTGACAGGTTTTATAAAAATACTTTTAAAGAAAAATAGTGAAAAAATAAAGCCTAAGACTAATATTACCAGAAAGCATATTATTAAACATTTTATAAATTTATCAAAGATATTATTAAAATATAAGTTTAGTTTTTTGATAGGTTTTTGAAAATGGGTGTTATTTACCAAAAGTATTATATTCCACTTATTTACAGGTATAGTATAAAAAATCAATAAATATGACTGTCCCCTGAGTTGAATATAAGTTGTTCCTGCCGGTTCACTAAGAAGCAAATTACCTAGTTCCCTAACTACTGGATTGGATGAAGCCAATAAGTTCATGTTGTAGATGAATTTATCAGAATCAAGAGGTATTTCTTTTTTATTAACTGGTAGAGAAAAAAGTTCAGCATATTTTCGAGGAAGATAAAGGATATTACCATTATTACTAATAAATAGTTTTATAATATCATATTTTTCATACTCTCCCTCTGAAAAAATATTATAAATATACGAAATTGCCATATTATAAGGAATTGAACAACCTACTATAAACTCTAAATCATTTTTTGAATTATAAACTGGATATAAAATATAAAAAACAAGTTTGCCTTTACGCTTTTTAAAAATACTTGTAAATATAGGTTTACCTGGTTCGTATTTATATTTATAAATTTTTTTTACTAAAGATTTAATATATCTTCCTGATTTTGTTAAATCATAGTTTTTTTTGGAATTTACTTGTTCAATAAACAAAGAATTTTTAAAACAGATAAAAATACTTGATATTGTTTCATGGCTAATAGCGCTCTGTTCACATAGTAGCTTTAATTGAGACATTTGATTATGATATTTTAAAACAGGAACACCTTTGAGTTCTTTTCTATTACCCCAGTAATTAACAGTAAAATAGTAATCTTCACCTTCCAAATTATCTAAAAAACTTTTCTCTGAATATTGATATTTTTTTGTTTTATCATCAAAAGAAAACTTAAGTTCACCCTCACTTGAATAAATATTATCTTCTTGTAAAATTTTTTGTGCTTTTGAACCGATAAATTTCAAACTGTTGACAGCAGATTTAAACTAATTATTGACAAACAATGCCTGCTTTTTCATTTGGTTTCGCAAATTATAGTTAATAAAATCTATCCTATCACGAGTGGTATGGTTAAGTGAATTAATTTTCAGTGAATCGAAAACATTTAAAGAAATTAGGATAAGCAATACAAACAGAATACTGAAAAAAATAGATATGAAGATGAAGAATAATATATTTAGCCTGATGCGTTTCATATAATTTTTTAGACATACTAAAGAGTGCAAGTATCTTCTTTACTAAAATTATATTAAAACGTCGTAATTTTTCAATAATTACTGATACATCAGTAACAAAATTACTAGTTAACTCTGATATCACCCAAAAAACAAGAAATTTAGATATCAAATTGTAAAATTAAATTTTATTTAATAATTTCACCAACTCCCTCAAAAATATAGTGAGGCTGATAAGCAAAATTCTTCAAATCTTCTTTTGAAGTAACACCGCTTAAAACCAATACTGTAGTAATTTCAGATTCAACACCAGCTATAATATCTGTATCCATTCTATCTCCGATAATAAGAGTTTCTTCGCGTTTACGATTCAATCTTTTTAAAGCATGTCTCATCATTAATGGATTAGGTTTACCGACAAAATAGGCTTTTCTATTAGTAGCTAACTCAATAGGTGCTATAAGAGCTCCTGTTGAAGGCACTGTGCAATTATCGCCTGGACCGGTTAAATCAGGATTAGTTCCAATCAGTTTTGCTCCATTCAATACTAAATTTACAGCCTTATGAATTTTTTCATAACTATGACTGCTGGATTCACTGAATACTACATAGTCTGGATTAATTTCATTTGTGGAATAACCAACATTATAAAGTGCATTTGTAATTCCAGCTTCTCCAATAACATATGCACTACCGTTAGGGCATTGCTGGTGAAGAAAAGCAGCAGTGGCCAAAGCACTTGTATAAAAGTGTTTTTCTTCAATATTTAACCCTAAGCGTTTTAATTTTTCCTGAAGTTCTCTTGGAGTCATCTGACTGTTATTTGTCAAAAAAATAAAATCTTTATTTTCTTTTTGCATCCATTCTACAAATTTATGCACTCCGGGCAGTAATTTATTTCCATGATATATTACGCCGTCCATATCACATATAAATGCTTTGTATTTCAATATATTTTCATTTTTCATAATTTTTCCTTTTTTTTATTATTGCCAGTCAATTTTTCAATTTAATGAAAATTTTCATTCTAATAAATTAACTGTATCAATACATATGCTTCCAACTTAAAATCTTACAAGAGAAATACAATAAAACTAACAATAACCTAACTTAACCAGTCTGGATTTAACAAGTTTAGAATTCTAAAGCAAATATACTGTATCATGCTTTTATAACAGAAATATTATTTAACATAATTATACAAATTAATCTGAATCGATTTGAAATAAGTATTGCTTAATACTATAGAAATGATCTAACATTTAATTATAATGATGTTGAACTATTATTTAACCTATAACTATAATGGAGAATTATATGTATTCAAAAACAAAAATTCATTGGGCAGGAAAATTAATAACTCTTTTAGCTTTAATTAGCTGTACCTTTATGTTTACTGCAACAGCTTTTGCAGCTAAAGACTCAAAGAAAATAGAAACCAGCACAAAGAATGGCCAGTTCTTAAATATGGAATCTCTTGAAGGTCTCCCTTTCGGGACAATTAAGAATAATACTTATCTGATTGAGCCAATTGAAATACTAAACACTGGACATCAGAGCGGTAGTGGTTACGAATACATCGCAAGAATAAATCACACCTGGGTTGTTGATCAATTTAATTCTGTTATGAATAACAGAAAAAGCAGAGCAAGATTCCAGCTTTTTTCTAAAAATTCACTGTATAAAGGAATGACAATAACAAGTACTTACAAGGATCCAACCATTTTAATAACAGGTAAAGAAAATAAATTTAACCAAAATGGAACAGGTTACAGTTTATATACAGCAAAACTTGTAAAATAGCTTCAATATCCAATATTTATAGATAAAACTCCGTTTTACGGAGTTTTCATTTCTAATTTGATTTTCCTTATAATTTCAGGAATTGATTTATCAGCATCAATTTCAACACATATTTCAGGTTCTTCAAGGTCATCAAACTGAGCATCAATTAATGAAGCATTAAAATAGTGTCCGACTCTGTTTTCTAAACGATTTATTGCACAGTTCTTACTGATTTTTAAATATATAAAAACACATTTAGTATTCTCTGTCAAGATACACCTATACTTCTCCTTCAACGAAGAACAAGCCAATACAATCGGCTCTAATTTTTGTTCACTATCAGCCAATAGATTATTTAAGTTCTCCAGCCAACCAAGACGATCATCATCAGTTAATGGAATACCTTTTCGCATTTTTTTAATATTTTCAGTTGGATGGAAATCATCAGCATCATAAAATTTATAACCAAATATCTTTTCAAGTTTTTTCCCAATTGTAGTTTTACCTGCCCCTGCAACTCCCATAAGAATTATTGAATAAGAGCTAATCATTTTCATAATTATACTTTCCCGCTTAGAATAATACACACTTTTAAAATTATCTTTCTATAGGTAAAAAAATCTGGAATATTAAATTACGTACTATTACTTTCCAAGTGAATTTGGAGCATCTTTTCCTTCCAAATATATTTTAGACAATATTATAAAATATTTTGAGTCTGATTTATAAATTAATTAGTTTTTGAAGAAATAATTTAAAGGAAAGATATTTTAGATACGTCAATACAACATAATTAACAGGTAATAAAATCCCATAATTCATCTTGAGTGGGTACAGACTATACTCACACTTCAAAATATATGGGATGACAGCAATCTAAAATCTGATATGATTAAGTTTGATTTGTAAAATATTTTTTATAAAGAGTAACCCAGGTAGAATTAACATCAAGCAAAAACTCATTCGCTATATTTAAAGAATCAGGTGTTTTTTCATCTAATAGAACAATTGCAGGTTTATCCTGTTTTGTATTAAACTTATCAGGAATCTGTACATTAGTCAATATATAACCAACTATTAATGCAATTAACAAATAAGCAGTAACTGTTGAAATTATTGAATTTGATCGTAATGACAATGCTGTGCCAAAACTATTTTTTATTCTGATATTAGCCAGGTCTACTGACCATATTTCATCCATAAGCAGATGAACAATAAAACCGCCTGTGCATGATAACGCATAAATAAGCCTGATATAAAATTGAGAATCATAAAATAAAAAGAATACAATTCCTCCTGCAATAACAGCAGCAGGTATACTGTGAATAATACCTCTATGAACAGTCAGCCTATAGAAAATTAATGATATTCCATATCTAACAAGAATGTATCCGATAACAATAAGAAATATCATATTCTCTATATTCAATTCTTTAGAAAAATAATTTTTAAGAACAATAATGGGAATAAGTATACCTATGGTTTCAAAAAGCAGTTGTACAGGTATACTTGTGTCGCTGTCAATATCCGGTAAAATGCTGCCTAAAGTCCCAAGTACAAAAATAGTAAAACCATTCACAATTGTAAATCCAAGGCTAAAAATAGCCATTAGCATACATAATATTCCATAAATAATTCCACCGGTGAGGTGCTGCTTGTAATTGGCCATAAAATAATCCTAAGCTGTAAATTAAATAAAATTTTACATGTATTTAGCTAAGGTATTTTAGAGAATATTATTTTTTATTCAATAGGTAGAAAAACTTTTATTTAATGAAAACTTTCTATGCAAAGTATCAGGAAATTATAATCTCATTCAAAAAAAATCAAAGATTACTAAAATATTTAATAAACAGGACTATCTATTTTTTATTTGAGTATTAAAATTTTACGCATCAACATAAAACTGCCTCAAAACAGGTTAATAAATCATGACGAAAAGAACCATTAGAACACAAACAGATTACAATAAATATAAGAATAAATTAGTAAGACGTATGGATAAATATGTTAAGATGAAAACTGCTTATATAGCTGAACTGGCACTGTTTGAACTTCAAATCAATCAAAAAAGTGAAAGTATAGCTATTGATAAACTGAATGAATTGCATCAAACCATAGGAAATAGGTTAATGGATGATTTAGTGCAGACGAAATTTAAAAATGAGCTATCTCTTCTGGAAAAATTATCAAAAGGTATAATAGAAAAATAAAATGATATCTAAACTATTCCTGGATATTTTCTGAAATATATATTTATAACAACTCATGTAGCAGTAAATGGAACATATACTCTTTTAAATAATTTTATATATTATGAGCATACTTAAACCATATATTAAAAGCCCTGGGGCAATCAGGGCTTTTCTTCGTAATTTATTCTTAGAAATTCGCTGAATCAGGATATTCGTTGCAAAGCAAATAAACAGGCTGTTCATCTTCTTCAATTTCAGCAAAGCGACCTATTGGATTAAGGAATCTATTATCAGTTTTGTCATCATTCACATCAGACACCTCTCCTACTGCAACAACACCTTTTCCCTTTTCTCCATAGAAAGTATGATAAATATAAGGTTCAAGGCATATGCTTTCACCTGGAGAAAGAATTACGATTTCACCCGGGTTACACTGTTTTTCTACTCCATCAATTTTAACTCTGAAATTATCATCAGACAGTTTTTCATCATCAGTAGATTTGTAGAGCTTCAGTATTAAATTTCCGCCTCCCCTGTTTATAATATCTTCGCATTTTTTCCAATGAAAATGCATAGGAGTTACCTGTCCTTCACCCGTCATCATAATTTTTTCTGCATATTTTTTTGCATATCGTTCAGGTTTATGATAATTCCCATTTCTGACAGTAAAATCTAAAAGGCCGCATTTATTAAAATCGCCCTTACAAAAATCAGTAACGTTCCAGCCTAACATGTTTTCTCTGATTTCCTGTACATTCTGTCCTTTTCCCTCCCATTCTTCAGGAGTCCAATAGGCAAAAGGAGGTAATTTAAATCCGATTTTATCAAATAATTTGACAGCTTCTTTTATTGCATTGTTAATTTCTGAGCGTTTCATTACCATTTTCTCTTAAAATTTAATTAAATATCATAATGGATTAAACTTGATAAAATAAAATCCCCTATTGAAAAGATACACCCACATTCTATTTAAAAAAGTGTAAAACTGCAATAAAAATAGACCATACTTTATCTCTTTATTCCCGCATGTATAATTGTTATTAATTTTGAATTAAACTTAAAACACAAACATAAAATACAATACAAATAATATCTATAATTATCCATACAAATGTTGGAAGAAGAAGAATCCAGAATGGATAGAAAACAAGAATTAAAATAAAATTGACGAGCAAGATAAACAGGTAACTATTTTTTATTTTTCTCCTGTAAATCCCAATTAATATACTTTTAAATAAAAGTAGAAAAACAGTAATTCCTCCAATATATCCGATAATCCAAATAATGTATAAAAAATAATTATTTATGAATAGATTGAAGTACACTGATTCATTATTAAATCTACTATTAATAATTCTCAAATTTACTGTAGCGGCTATTATGCACCCGATTATTATGTAGGCAGACATACCGAATAAGTATATTTTTTCTCTTCGGGAAAAACTCAGAATCATTTTCTCACTCAAATTTCTTAATTTAAGTGCATAATATACTTTATACATAAGAAAAAAACTAACAGTAATTTCTGTTTTAAAATGTTAATTTTATCCTAGATATTGATTTATAATCTTGAGTTCCAGCAGTATAATCTTATAAAAGCTTCTTATTGTATACTTTATATTTGGAACAAGCATATATTTCTGACAATAAAAACAGAGAAACTGGTATACTGCTGGGAGAACATTAACTATATTATTTGAAACTGTAACCGTGCCATTCCAGAATTTAGAGCAAAAATATGTTTTATATCATATCATGTCATATACTTTGCGCATATGTTCTGATTTATCTAACAGACTTTTTACATAGTCAACTTTGCTTTCATCAATATCTAAGACATCACTGATTTCATCATTACTTTTTTTATTTTCAATTAAGAATAAAATCTTATCAAGCAACTCATATTTAATACCAATTACTCTTTCATCAATAACCCCTGGTACAATGTCAGGTGACGGCTGCTTATCTAAAAAAATACTCGGTATATCAAGGTATTTAGCTAACAACCTCACCTGCGTTTTGTATAAATTCAAAATAGGCATTATATCCGATGCATGATCACAACCGTGTTTCACAAAAAAACCTATCATTTTTTCAGTCTTATTAGCAGCTCCAACCACCATTCTATTTTCAAGTTCAGCGTATTTGTAAAGTAATAACATTCTGATTCTATGTTTTACGCGATAATATGCATTGACTTTTCTCAGATATTTTGAAAATTTCTTACCTCTAATACCTGCCAAGCTAGATTCAAAGAAATTTGTCCCAGTTTTTTTCTCATAATAAGCATTCATTTTTTCTGTAAGTCTATTTCTCTGGCTTCGTAGAAGAGGAATACAGTTCAGAATAAATGAGTGATAGAGCCTGAATTTCTTCTCAAATGGAGTAATATTGATTTTTTTATACTTTACACCCAGTAATTTTGCATAATTGAGAGCATCTTGAATATTTAATTTATTTGAATCTTTTTCCGGTAAAATAAGAACTTTAACATTTTTCTTACCCACGGCTAATACACATAATTTTACAATAACTGCTGAGTCAAGCCCACCGCTCAACCCAATGACAACGCCATCTCTATTCAATTTCTCCTGATAAGATGATATAAAATTAATACAATTTTCAGTAAACTTTTTACAGTTTAACTCTATATCTAAATTGAAACTATTTTCAAATATATTATCCATAATTATATTCACACAATTTATAATCCAGTTATTAGATATATTCAGTTAAATTTAAAATAGATTTGAATATAATATGACATACTTTTTGTTAAATTAATATTCTCAAATTACATAAAACCGGATAATCTGCTATTTAGTGCGAATGAGAAATTGTTTTATGCAGAAACAAATAATTTTGTAGGCAAAACACTGAAACACCTAGAAACTGTTTGATTTGCCGATAACCTCCTCTAGTTTATTAGCTACTTAAGGGATTAAGCTCTGAGTACTTTTATCTCACATATTCCCCAAAAATTATTTTCCCAATACCAGAGCTTAATTCTTCCTCCTTTTTGGTTTCTATCACTAAATTAAGGCTCTATTCTCCCTTCATTTATATAAAAAGCAATAATTATATAGGATGCTCTGATGTTTATGAAAGAAACATAGAGCTTAATACCTGGCATTTAGTTGATATATATTATATTATCTTTATATACGCTACTATGTATTTATTGAAAAACTAATAATTTCTGATTAGCCAAGAGTCCAGGCTTATAAATTATTTCATTATTGATGAATCATGCTCAAAATATTAGGATGATATATAGAAATGAAAGAAAAAACAAATAGTGATAATAAAGATGAAGAACCTATAGAAATTGAAAAAATTATTGAATTAAAAAAAAATGATAACTCTGATGATATTGCTATAAACTCTGAAACTGATTGTAAGTTTAGTAGTACTACCAGCACCACAGATATAGATTTAAATGTAAAAAGTTTTGGAAAAGCTAAATTACAATCACCGCTGTCAAATATTGAAAACCTTGAATTAAAAAAAACATATTATATTAGAGATAGTAAGGATAGAATTCGTTTTGATACTCTTGTTAATATTAATAAAGAACCCGATACAGTAAGTTTTGAAAAGGCAGGACCAAGAAGTAAGATTTACTATGCCCCAAGTAGAACTAAAGCCGGTATTATAACCTGTGGAGGTTTATGCCCAGGACTTAATGATGTTATAAGATCTATAGTTAAAGAACTTGAGATTTGGTATAAAGTAAAAAAAGTATGGGGATTTAGATTCGGCTATCAGGGATTAGCTCAAAATCCTGAACACCCTCCTATTATTCTTTCCCCGGAAGAAGTTGATGATATACATAAAAGAGGCGGAACCGTACTGGGAAGTTCAAGAGGCAATCCACCTGTTGAAGAAATGATCCAATCTCTAGAGGATAAAGGTATTAATATTTTATTTTGTATTGGCGGGGATGGAACACTGAAAGGCGCTCATGCACTAGCTGAAGAAATTGAAAAACGGAAACTTAAAATCTCAATTATCGGTATACCAAAAACAATTGATAACGATATCCCGTTCGTTGAAAAAAGCTTTGGCTTTCAGACAGCAGTTGAAGAAGCAAGTAAAGCATTGAACCGTGTTCATGTAGAAGCAACATGTACTCCTCATGGAATTGGTATAGTAAAATTAATGGGTCGTGAGGCAGGATTTATCACTGCTTATGCAACAAGATCTAGTGGAAATGTTGATTTCTGTCTTATTCCTGAAATGAATTTAAATTTTGCAGAAAATGGCGGGCTTTATGATGAAGTTAAAAAAGTTCTTCAGGCAAAAGGACACGCTGTAATAGCTGTTTCAGAAGGAGCTGGCCAGAATATAATTGGTGTTCAGAATGGAACTGATGATTCAGGAAATACAAAATTTAATGATATTGGACTTTATTTGCGAGATGATTTAGGAACTCACTTCGCAGATAAATGGGATATGAAAGTTAATATTAAGTACATTAGCCCAAGTTATCAGATCAGAAGTGTGCCTGCAAATAGTCAGGACAGTATTTTCTGTGCTGATTTAGCTCGTTTTGCTGTCGATGCAGGAATGGCAGGAAAAACTGATATGCTGATTGGACACTGGAAAGGTGAATTTACAAATATACCATTATCTGCTATTACGAATATTAAACGCAGAATGAGAAACGACCATAGAGGTTGGTTGAGTGTACTTGCAAGTACCGGACAGCCTCCTGAATGGTGGTAACTTGAGAATATTGTCTGTTTTATGTCAGACTGGAAATTTACTAATATCTGATTAATATTATAATACAGTCAATTAATTAACATTTTTTTACTGGAACAGCTTTACTGACATTTAGCTTTATATCAGTCCTACTGGCAGTATAAAATAAATATTTTATGCATTTGTAATGTAATATTTTTTATCATTTATTATTAACATCTAATACTCGGAGGCAATAGTGGAAATTACTACAGAAGTAAAAAACATGTGCTGTGTAGCAAATGGTCCTAATCATGGTCCAGCTCCAGTCCCGCAGGAAGGCGAATGGACCCAGGCAAAAAAAATCAATGATATTAAAGGAGTTTCACATGGTGTAGGATGGTGCGCTCCTCAACAGGGAGGCTGCAAGCTTACTCTAAACGTTAAAGATGGGATTATAGAGGAAGCACTCATAGAAACTGTAGGGTGTTCTGGTATGACGCAGTCTGCAGCAATGGCGGCTGAAATTCTGTCCGGCAAAACCATACTTGAAGCTTTAAATACTGATTTAGTATGTGATGCCATAAATGTAGCAATGAGAGAGTTGTTTCTCCAGATAGCTTATGGAAGAAGTCAAACAGCTTTTTCTGAAAACGGTCTCCCTATTGGAGCTGCTCTTGACGATTTAGGCAAAAACTTTAGAAGTCAACTCGGTACAATGTACGGTACCACTAAAAAAGGACCAAGATATCTTGAAGTTGCAGAAGGTTATGTTTTGAAACAGGGGCTTGATGAAAACGGAGAAATAATTGGATACACATATGTTAATCTTGGCAAAATGATGAATCTTATCAGGCATGGGGAAGACGCAAATAAAGCACTGGAAGAAGCCAGCGGAGTTTATGGCCGTTTTAATGAAGCTGTTAAAGAAATTGACCCAAGAGAAGAGTAAGGAGTTTCGATATGTCACTTTTTGAAGGATATGATAGAAGAGTGGATAAATTATTAAAAATATTAAAAGGATATGGCATAAATTCGATAGAAGAAACTGATGCTATTTGCAAGGAAAAAGGTCTTGATGTAGCTAAGATAGTAAGAGGTGTACAGAATATATGTTTTGACAATGCCTGCTGGGCCTATACTGTCGGAGCAGCTATCGCTATCAAGAAAGGATGTAAGAAATCTGAAGAAATAGCACATTGTATTGGAGAAGGACTGCAGGCATTCTGTGTTCCTGGTTCTGTTGCTGAAACCAGAAAAGTTGGTTTAGGACATGGTCGATTGGCAGGAATGCTGCTAAACGATGGCACAGAATGTTTTGCTATGATTGCAGGGCATGAATCATTTGCAAATGCTGAAGGAGCCATTAGTATCTGTAATTCTGCTAATAGATTCAGGAAAAAACCTTTAAGAGTTATTTTAAATGGTTTAGGTAAGGACGCTGCGTATATAATTTCCAGAATTAACGGTTTTACTTATGTCAAAACTAAATTTGACTATTTTACTAATAAACTGGAAATTGTCGAAAGAAGAGCTTTTTCTAAAGGAGAAAGAGCAAAAGTTAATTGCTATGGAACTGATGATGTCAGAGAGGGGGTTGCTGTAATGCACCTTGAAAAAGTTGACATATCGATTACCGGTAATTCTACCAATCCTACAAGATTTCAACATCCTGTTGTAGGTACATATAAAAAAGAATGTAACGAACTTGGTAAAAAATATTTCTCTGTTGCTTCCGGCGGTGGAACAGGAAGAACACTTCATCCTGATAATATGGGTGCAGGTCCTGCTTCTTACGGTATGACAGATACTATGGGAAGAATGCATGCTGACGCACAGTTCGCAGGGTCTTCATCTGTTCCAGCACATGTGGAAATGATGGGCCTTATTGGAATGGGGAACAGTCCTATGGTAGGCGCTTCAGTAGCAGTATCTGTAGCAGTTGAACAGGCTATGATAGGATAAATAATCAACAAAATCAATCAAACTAGAATAATACACAAAACAACCAGGGAACAATTTGATATTTCCCTGGTTATTTTATTTTGTATCAGCCTTTGTTTTGCAGTTAAATATCACTATAAGAGAATTACATGATTTTTATTACATTTCATGGCGGAAGTACAGGAGTTTCCAATATATTCGCATATAGCGACGATGGTAAAATTATCAATGCCAAGATTCTATCTAATGCTGATAATTTACTGCATAATGCCAAGTTACGTGATATGATTTTCTGCAATGGGTATCTCTATGTTGCCAATGGACGGAGAAGAAAGAGTCAGATTTTACGTTTCAAAGGTAAGGGTTTGCATTATGATTTTGATGCAATATATACCTCGCATGATGAAATTAATTCTATTGATCATCCATTTGCAATGACATTTGATAAAGAATCAGGTTACTGCTTTATATCGAATCAGGATAGTAACGTAGTAGTAAGATTAATTCTGGACAGTGGAAAACCTGCACCTCTTCCTCGTGGGCTTCCTTCAGGGAAAAAATTTTTACCCGGTACATTTGTGGCCAGTTCTCAGAAAAATCTGCCAGGTGTTCAAAAAACGAAATCCATTCATACACACCAGGGTCTAAAACTGGATATAAGAAATAATATTATTTATCATTCTGTTCGATCGGTACTACTTCACAAAGAACTGTTATATGTGTGTGATGAACAAGCAGGGTTGGTAAAAACATACAATAAAGAAGGTTCATTGATAGATAAAAGCAATAATTTAAAGAAACCTACTCACTTGATAATCTACAAGGAATTACTTTATGTCAGCTGTAGAAACTCGATTCAGGCTGCATCTTTGAATAAACCTGCCTTATTTTTTAAGCCTGTAAAAGGTTCTGTAGAAAATATATCAGGTATGACAGTGAATAGCGATAAGTGCTACTTTTATGCTGCAAACAGGAAAAAGAGAGAAATCTATCGTTATAATGTTAATTCTGAAAATTTTACTAATACAGAAATTGTAATAAAAAATATGCCTGACGATCCTGAATTTCTATTGTATATAAAAGATCTGTAAAAAAAAATCTGTTTGCAAGCACTAATTCGCTAGACTAATTATTCCTTATTTCCTGCTTTGTAAAAGATAGCCGTATCGATTAGGTTATTATCGTACTCATGCAAAATTTGGACAGAGGACAACAGCAATGGACGCTTCTTATCCTGGTATTTTCTTGACAATGCCACGATAAAATCTTTTCCAGTTATAAATCCAGTGCACCAAATTTAGCAAGTTAAATTTTTATGACTTTTATTGTGTTTATTTTCCATCTTCCTTCCGAAAAATCACCTGTTATCACAATTAAGTTTTTAGATTTATTAAGAAGTTTTCTTTTGGACAAGTGTGACAGCAACGTGGGAATTGCTTTAGCATTTGCCGATTCATCTTTAAAAATATTATCTTCAAGTAATATAGGAAAAATGCCGTGAGAGAATGCCAATCTATAATATGTTTCTTCTCTGTCAGTCGCGGCAAAAATAGTACAGCCAGGTCTATATTTAGCCAATATTTGAGCCGTTAATCCGGATCTTGTAAATATTGCTATTGCATCGTTATTTAAATCATATGACAAATGCGCAGCAGAAGCACATATTGCTTCATTAAATTTATGTACATCTGGTAGTTCCAAATCATTGTAAAACGGCTCTCCGACAAAAGCTTTTTCTGCTTCTTCTACAATTTCAGTCATTGTTTTTACAGACAACACTGGAAATTTCCCCATAGCAGTTTCATTAGATAACATAACAACATCCGAGCCATCAAATATACCATTTGCCACATCACTTACTTCAGCCCTTGTAGGTAGCTGATTTTCTATCATTGAACTTAACATTTCAGTTGCAATGATTGTTATTTTTCCTTTTTTATTAGCTTTTTTTATAATTTCTTTCTGTACAATTGGCACTTTTGCAAATGATAATTCATCTGCCAAATCTCCTCTAGCAACCATAATACCATTTGACTCCTGAATGATTTCATCCATATTTTCTACGGCCTCTGGCTTTTCTATCTTGGCAATTATAGGTATTTTTTCTCCACCGTTTTCATCGAGCAGTTTTCTCAACTGAACAATGTCAGATCCTTTTCTCACAAAAGAAAAAGATATATAGTCAACTTTAGACTTTGCCCCGAATTTAGCATCTTCAATATCCTTCTCGGTAAGTGATGGGAGTGATATATTTGTGTATGGCAGGTTAATACCTTTCCCTGTTAATATTGTTCCACCTTCAATAACCTTACATTTTACTTCTTTATTTCCAGGATATGATTCAATAACTGTTAATATGACTCTTCCATCTGCTATAAGAATTCTTTTCCCAGTTTCTGTATCAGAGGCGATTTGTGCATAGGTGGTGGGGAAATTGAATTCGCTGTCATGAGTAGTATTTCCCGATAAAATTATATCCTGTCCTTTTTTTACATCAACAGGGTTTTTGAGTTTGCCTATTCTTATTTTTGGCCCTTGCAGACACTGCATTATAGCTAAGGATTTTCCAGTATTTTTACTAGCTTGACGTATAGTTGCTATCATTTTAAGATGTTCTTCTTTGCTGCCGAAAGAAAAGTTTAAACGACATACATTCACACCGGCTCTTGCCATACTTTCAATAGTAGCAAGTTTATTTGAAGCTGGTCCAATGGTTGCTATAATCCTAGCTTTTTTCATGTTTACTCCTTTTAAGTTAATTATTATAAATAAATAATATTCAGTTCATCCTGTCAGCAGAACAGACAAGAAACGGTAACTAAGATGTACAATTCCAAAATGATATTAATCAATTGACTGTATATATAATTCTAATAAATCATTAAAATATTACCATTATGTTAATGAGCAATTATTTATGATAGATCACAGTAAACATGTTAACTGCGGTAATTTAATTTTGTAAAGCGGGATTCTATCTTCTCTTTCTCTCTCAAATAAGTCATAATTTTCAGTAATTTCAAACATTCCCTTACAACATTACAAAAAAGAATTTATTCAACTTCTATCGAAAATAGCTGGCTATATTTATTTTACTTAATTTCTCATAATCTTTGGTTTTTACTTAAAATAATTTTGTGTAAATCAATCAATTTTTGAATAATTGTTGGACTTTAGTTAATTAGTCATTTAAACTAAAATATTATTTTATTTAATAAGGAGAGAAAAGGAGAAAAAAATGCTTAAAAATATAAACCCTAAAGATACAGCAGCCTGGGGCAAAATAACAGATAAATTCAATCGTAATATAAACCTAAAATTGAAAGATCTGTTTGATCAAGATAATAAACGCTTTAATAAGTTCTCCCGTAATTTTAATGATGAAATTCTACTTGATTTTTCTAAAAACCTTATAACAGAAGATCTGTTTGTGAATCTTCTAGAACTCGCTGACGAATCTGGTCTTAAAGATGCAATCAATGCCATGTTTAACGGTGAACATATAAACAGAACTGAAAACCGTGCAGTTTTGCATACAGCCCTTAGGAACCGCAGTAATACACCTGTATTTGTGGATGGCGATGATGTAATGCCTAAAATTAATGCAGTGCTTGAACAAATGGAGACATTCTGCTCTAAAATTCACAGTGGTGAATGGAAAGGCTATTCAAATAAGAAAATTACAGATGTTGTTAATATCGGCATAGGAGGTTCAGATCTGGGGCCAGTTATGGCTACTGAAGCACTAAAACACTTCAAAATAAAAGATTTTAACACTCATTTTGTTTCAAATGTTGATGGAACTCATATTGTTGAGACATTAAAAAATTTAACCCCTGAAACTACTCTTTTTCTAATAGCCTCTAAAACTTTTACGACTCAGGAAACTATGACGAATGCGTATTCAGCACGTGAATGGCTATTAACTGCAGCAAAAGATAAGTCGGCTGTAGCTAAACATTTTGTTGCACTGTCAACAAATGATAAAGCTGTGGCTGAGTTTGGTATAGATACCGCAAATATGTTTGAATTCTGGGATTGGGTCGGAGGACGCTACTCTTTATGGTCAGCTATAGGACTATCAATAGCATTAAGTATTGGATTTGATAATTATGTAAAAATACTTGAAGGCGCTCACGAAATGGATAAACATTTTAGAGATGCTGAGTTTAAAGATAATCTGCCAGTAATATTGGCATTGATAGGAATATTATATAATAATTTTTATGGAACAGAAACTGAAGCTATTCTTCCATACGATCAGTATATGCATCGTTTTTCAGCATATTTCCAGCAGGGTAATATGGAATCCAATGGAAAATATGTTGATAGAAACGGCAATAAAGTTGACTATCAAACCGGACCTATTATATGGGGCGAACCTGGAACAAACGGACAGCATGCATTTTATCAACTGATACATCAGGGGACAAAGCATATTCCATGTGATTTTATAGCCCCTGCTATCTCTCATAATCCGATTGGAGACCATCATCAAAAACTTCTTTCAAACTTTTTTGCACAGACTGAAGCACTTGCTTTTGGCAAGACTAGAAAACAGGTTGAAGATGAGTTTACTGCAGCAGGCAAAACAATTGATGAAGTTAAAGATATTATTCCATTCAAAGTTTTTCAAGGTAACCGGCCAACCAACTCAATTCTTGTAAAGAAAATAACACCGAATATGCTGGGTAAACTGATTGCACTTTATGAACATAAGATATTTACACAGGGTGTAATTCTTAATATTTACTCATTTGACCAATGGGGAGTAGAGCTTGGGAAACATCTTGCAAGTAAAATATTACCTTTACTTGAAGGAAGCAAGGAAGTTACGTCTCATGACAGTTCAACTAACGGGCTGATCAATGTATGGAAAAAGTGGAAATAAATAATAAATCATTTCATAAATAAATTTTATGCCAAATTTTATAAGCATCATATTAAACTTATAAAATTTGGTAATTAACTGATTCATTATTGCTCTGATTTTACATCAGCAAAAAATTCAGTATATAACGATCTTTGAAATATGATTAAAAAAGTATCAATTCTCAAGAGGAAAAATATATGTAAGTAATTATCGTAATTATGTATATAATTTTAATCATTTTTATATAAAAAATTGTTCAATTCAGAGGTAAATCATGAAAACTTCAAATCATGTTATAAAATCGCTTCAGGAAAAACTTGAATCAGATAAACTTCTTGAGGAATTACTGGAAAAATCAATTAAACATGCGGATGAATTAGCACAGGAAAAGCTTGACCAAGTTTTATATAATGCTCTTTGCTGGCCTAAAACTATTCATGAATACATTACTTATTTAGAAAACTTTGCAAAATGGACTCCTAATCAAGACGGTGATGCCTGGATTGACCCGGATAATAATCAAAATCAGGAAGTTTCTGACCGATTAGGACATTTTTACTGGCTTATTGATCAAAAAATAAAACTTGAAAATAATCAAGAACCGCAGAAAATTCAGAATGATCCATGGTTTAGTAAGTGGCTGAGTGATTATGCAGATCTATGGGGAAGTTTTTTAAATACTCCAGATTCTTTCAGTGATTCAGTGTTAGAATCATTTATTGAAAAATCACCTAGATATAATATACAGGACTCAATGATAACTGACGCTGAAACTGGTATTTTCAGGCCAAATTCACCTAGTGGATGGTTAACTTTTAATCAGTTTTTTGCACGTGATTTAAATCCAGGGTTACGCCCTATAGACAGTCCAAATGATAATACAGTCATTGTTTCACCTGCAGATTGTACATACAAAACCAAATTTGATATTTCAGCAGATTCTACCATTAATAAGATTAAAATAAAAAAGACACATACTTTTGCCAGTATAAACGAACTTCTAACTGACAGTCCATATCAAAATGATTTTACAAACGGAACATTTACACACTCCTTTCTTGGACCTTATGATTATCACAGATTTCACGCACCTGTATCAGGTAAAGTTCTTGAATGCCGCCCCGTACAGGGATTAGTATATTGCACTGTCTACATTGATGGTCAAATGCAGTTTGATGGAGATGATTCCTCCTTGGATGGTTATGAATTTTCTCAGGCTAGAGGTATCATTATTCTTGATACGGCTCAATCTCATTATCAAAATATTGGGAAAGTTGCTATTATTCCTGTTGGAATGTGTCAGGTATCCTCAGTTAATATGACAGCAACTGTAGGCAGCACATTATTGAAGGGCAATGAATTCGGTTATTTTTTATTTGGAGGTTCTGATATTATTATGCTTTTTCAAAATGGTGTCGATCCCAAATTGGATCAAAGACCTGTACATCATAAATACGGCAGCAAAGTAGCAACTTGCAGACCACTTGAGTGAGAATAACAATATTATTCGCCAATAAATATATATTCTTTTGAAACTATCTTAGAGTTTGTTATGAGTGTGTTTTTTTGTGTAAGTTTTTCTCATAATTCAATATGCGTTAACCTCAATAGTTATGTTTAGAGTATATTGGTAGACATACAATTATGTACTCTGAAATAGAGACTCAATTATAACACCGTACGATATAAAAATTGACATTAAAGTTTATTCTTGATATACTTGATAAAGTATACACGCTAAAGACATTCGACTAGAATACGATATTTGTATTCACGTGTAGTAATCAAACAAAAAAGGAGGGTGAGATTGTGAAAGGAAAGAAAATGATGTTAAAGATGTTGCTTGTCGTCTTCTTAACAGTATGCGGGACAGCTGTATTTGCAAATCAAGCAGCAGAAAAATCTGAAGCTAAGTCAACTATAATAACTCCTGTAAAATTATGTTGGTGGCCTGATATTGGGTGGCCATCAGAAGCTAATGTATGGGGAATGACTTTAGGAGTAGGCAATTACGGCAGCGTAGATAATTATGTGGCAGGTCTTGACTTAGGTTGTGTAAGTTATACTAATAATGTATATGGACTTCAAACTAGTTTTTACAATGTCACCAAAGGCACTGTAGGTGCCCAAATAGGATTATGGAATGCAGGTGAAAATACATCAGGGACTCAAATAGGCTTGGTTAATATTGGAACTAAAAAATCATATCAACTTCAAATTGGTTTGTGGTGTGAACTAGAGAATGGTTTTCTACCGGCTTTTCCTTTGATTAATTTTTCTATTAAATAGAATAATATAAGTCAAATTAGCATTCCTATGTGAACTTAAAGTGCTAATTTGTCTTTATTTTACCTAATACAAATAATTTCGGTGCCCTTACCATTATCGATAATATTCAAAAAAATATACGAGAAAGAAAAATAGAACATATCAATTCAAAGGTTTCAAAATATCTTACTCTGAGCTTTGGTATAGCCTCTATTACTACAAATAAAACTTTATCGACAAAAGATGTTATTAACTATGCGAATGAAGCCTTATATAAGGCAAAATCGAATGGCCGCAACCTAGCAAAATCATATATTTTTCCTACGTAAATATGAAAATAAAAATAGAAATTCTATTATTAGTACTTTTGGTTCTTGTTATTCCTATGAGTATCATTAATATTTTTACCTATTATTTTGGAAAAGAGTTAATAAAAAAACAAGCAATAGCTCAACTGACACTATTTGTAGACTCTAAAGAAGCAGAAATTTTATTATATTTCAATTCCTTAAAAACCAGAGCAATTGATTTTAGTTCTGATGGTTATATAAGAAAAACTTTAACATCTATTACACAAAACGATGACAAAGAAGAATTAAAACAAAAATTAAAGCATCATTTATTAATTAACAAAAAATCACTGGATATAAACCTTAATGGTGTTAGTATTTTTGATATTCAAAATAAATTGATAGTTACTACCTGTAAAAAAAACATAGATAATTATTCAAAACAAAAGAATAGAAGTGTTACAGGTAATGAGAGAATCTTCTTCTCAGATTTATACAAGGGGAAAAGTGGTATTGTTGATATGGATATTGCAGTTCCTCTTACTAAGGTTAACAAACCACTACAAAGAATTGGAACAATTGTTATTCATTACAAAATGCAGGGAATTATTGACATTTTAACTGGAACTACAGCATTAAAATTGGGAGCCCAAACACAGAGTGGTAAACTTGACAAAAGTGTGAATATTTATCTTACTAATTCAGACGGAATAATAATATCTAATAGTATCAAAAAATTACCTTCTAATCAGATAACCAGTTTATATCCTGTAAAAATTGGAATCAGCACAAACAGAGAAGTCAGTGGAAGTTGGAAAGATTATAATGGAGTAGGAGTAGTGGGTGCTTCAATGATATTCAAGTATAATTCTATTAAGTGGATACTTGTAGCTGAACAATCACAAGATGAGGCATATAGATATCTCAATTATTGGTGGAGATATATTTTGCTAATGGGCCTAATTACTTTAGCTATTATACTTCTTATTGGAATATTATTATCAAACTCAATAGTTATACCTATAAAAAAATTAAAAAAAGGAATAGAATTTGTAACAACAGGCAATTTGAATTATAAATTCGACATGAAATCTAGTAATGAAATTGCTCAATTATCAATTCCTTTTGAGGAAATGTTAAAAAAACTACAACAGACTACAGCATCACGTGATGCTTTAAATAAAGAAATCAAACGAAGAATAGCTGCGGAATTAGATACTCAGGTAATTAGGGATATTACTGTTGAACGTTTAGCTAATATTATTGAACACAGAGATAATGATTCAGGTTTTCATATTCGAAGGACAAAATATTATATAAAGAATTTAGGAATTGAATTAAGTAAAAATAATAAATATCACTTATTATTAGATAGAAAGAATCTTACTAGCATTATAAAAGCAGCACCACTACATGATATAGGTAAAGTGGGTATCCCTGATTCAATATTACTAAAACCAGGCGAACTTACTTCAAAAGAATTCAGTATAATGAAAAAACATACAGAAATTGGCAGAGATATTCTAAAAACAAAAAAATATCAAGTAGAGAAAAATTCTTTTATTCGACATGCTTTGGATATAGTATACTGCCATCATGAAAAATGGGATGGTACTGGATATCCAAGTGGATTAAAAGGAGAAAAAATACCATTCTCTGCAAGATTAATGGCAGTAGCTGATGTATACGATGCATTAACTTCAAAACGTATATATAAAGAAGCATTTACTCATGAGAAAGCTAGAAATATTA
The DNA here is from genome assembly GCA_036011305.1 of Victivallales bacterium. Taxonomy (GTDB): domain Bacteria; phylum Verrucomicrobiota; class Lentisphaeria; order Victivallales; family GWF2-38-69; genus DASCNA01. Next base: position 18,987 of record DASCNA010000095.1, on the reverse strand, counting down.
TAATAAACGAAAAAGGTAAACATTTTGATCCTGTTGTAGTTGATGCATTCCTAAAAGTAGAAAATAAGTTTAAGCAGATATCTATTAAATATTCAGATAACTAAAATATTAGAAAACAATAATAGACTGTTTTTGAAACTAAATGTTCAAAAAAGCGAACCGTTTTGTCAGTTTATACACAGACCCCCTATTAGTTTAAGGGATAAATCGAATTGCCTGATAATAAATCAGTAAATGGTTCAGGCAAAAAACTCAATATCAAAGCTTAATGTTTATAATAAAGAGCATTTAATAAACACCTTGGTTTGAGGAAAATGAATTCCTATATTTAACGTTTTTTTAGACATACCTTCATTTTCAATATATTTCTAACATAGCTGCATAATTGACTCTAAAACAGCTTCTTTCTATAGCTAAGGATGAATACTACATGATATTTGCATTCACATTTAGTATGTGAGAATATCTTATCGTCCATTGGTGTTATCCCTTTAAGCAGAAATCAAACTTTGTTAAGTCTCCCAGTCAAATTGGGAGTTGACCAAATTAATTACATGAAGATCAATATAGAAAATAAGGAAGAAATTATATTTTATTATTCTTAGCTCTTATTAATTTCTGTTGGTCTTCCATCTGAATCTATAGATACATATGTATATTCAGCCTCAGTTACAAGATGTTTTTCTTTTTTTGAATACTGTTCTACTGCCCATGCATTTATTAAAAAAGTTATTGATGTTCTGCCAACTCTTTTCAGTGCAGCGTGGATGCAGATAATATCTCCGACATGTACAGGGTTCCAAAATCTCATGGCATTAATTGCAACAGTAGTAGTTCTTCCTTTAGCTATTTCTGTTGCTGCAATAAGCCCGCCAATGTCCATTTGAGACAGAAGCCAACCACCAAAAATATCACCTGTCGGATTAGTATCTCTGGGCATTGCAATTGTTCTAATTACAAGTTCACCATCAGGCTTCGTTAAAATATGTTTCTCCTTTCCATTCTCTTTATCCATATGTCTACTTCTCCTTTTGTTAATGCCGATTTTGTGCAAATGAGAATCAGTTTATGTTTGCAATTAATAATTTTTTAATGTTAATAAAATACATAATCATTGCAGTATACATTAATGATATCTTTTGTTAATATAAAATTTTACACTAATTGAATTAATTTTTCACTATAAAATTTAAATTATCATCTATGTACAAATTGTTTGATGAAATTCTATGTCTTTGTTATTTATCAAAAATTATTGTTTTTTGCTCTATATTTTTTTTATTAAGCTATCTAATAATTTTAACTATTATGATAAAATAAAATAAATATTCTGCTCATAAATTATATATATTAGAGGAATTCTTATGGTTAAATTAACACAGAATCCTGATGTAGGGTGTTGTAGATTATACTTTAGGGGAGACTCTATTCAATTTTGCCTTCAAATTTCAGAACCTACAAAAGGTAAAGCATTTTTAAGAACAAACTTAGGACGAGCAGTTACTCGAAGAAAAGAGATTATCAAACATGTGCATTCAAAACGTTCAGTAAGCGGTCAGGACTGGCATGATATTCCGTTAATTAAACGTTCAGATACGGAATTCTCTATTACGCTGGCGCTTCTTGAAGTAGGTCATTTTTCAGCCATGACTTTTTTTTTAAAAGAAGATGAACTTGAACCGCTCTGGCCTGGATGCGATAATATTAATATTAACGTAGAACCTGCTCAATTTTGCTGTGCTAACAGTATATACTGCGCATTCCCAAGACAGTTTGGATCAAACAAAAACTATATGTTCTCAAAGCCTGTCGAAGGACTCACAAATGACGATATGCTCAAGTTTGACAAAGAAGGATTTACAATTATACCTCCATCAGGTACTTTCAGAGATTTGATAAAAGAGCTTGATTTTATAATAGACAAACTTAACTGTAGAATCATACACTTGCTCCCCGTTAATCCCACCCCTACTGTCTATGGCAGAATGGGACGTTTCGGCAGTCCCTATGCATCACTGGATTTTACCGATATAGATCCCTCTTTAGCTGAATTTGATAAGAAAGCAACTCCCTTGGAACAATTTGAAGAACTTGTTGATGCAATACATTCAAGAGATGCAAAAGTCATCATTGATGTAGCTATTAACCATACTGGATGGGCGGCAAAAATACACGAAGAACATCCTGAATGGTTAGTTAGAGATGAAGATGGTACCATTATATCTCCTGGAGTCTGGGGCGTAACATGGGGTTACTTAACTAAGCTTGATCATACTCACCAGCGTTTGTGTGAATATTTAGCAGATATGTTCATAACATGGTCATCAAGAGGTGTAGATGGTTTTAGGTGTGATGCCGGATACATGATACCATTTGAGGCATGGGAGTATATTATAGCAAAAGTCAGGTCACAGTACTGCAGTACCATCTTTCTTCTTGAAGGACTTGGCGGCGACCCTAAAATAACTATTGACTTGCTGAACAGAGCAAATATGGACTGGGCATATTCAGAACTTTTTCAAAATTATTCAAAATCTCAAATTGAATCTTATATATCCACTTCCCATAAAATCAGCCTGGAAAACGGTTTAATGGTTCATTATGCCGAAACTCATGATAACAATAGACTTGCATCTACTTCAAATACTTATTCTAAAATGAGAACAAGTTTATCTGCACTGTTATCGGATAATGGAAGTTTTGGATTTACAAACGGAGTAGAATGGTTCGCTCAGGAAAAAATAGATGTTCATGAATCCAGTGCATTAAACTGGGGTTGTAAAGTCAATCAGATAGAACAAATATCCAGATTAAATATAATTCTCATCGCTCATCAATGTTTTTATAATGGAGCTAAGATAATATTTTTTGAGAGTGGTCATGAAAATATTTTAGCTGTTAAACGTTTCAATGAAGACAGAAAAGGACAATTGCTCATTCTTATTAATCTGGATTGTAAAAATTCTTCTGATCTGGATTTCAAGTCACTTGATCTTTCTGATTTCTGCAAAGAACCTGTTTACGATCTAATCGCTGATAGAAAAATAGTTCTTAACCAACAAACATATTCATTACAGCTTTGTCCAGGTCAAGCACTCTGTTTATCACCTAAACAGTCCGATTTAGTAATGATACGCGAAAATGAAATAAAAAATACTTTAAGGCCAGATAAAATTGTGAAACAAAGAGCGAAAGCATGTGCTTTAAGTATTTTGTCATGGAAAAACGGGACAAATATTGTTTCCGATATTGATATTGAAAACATTGAAAAACGTCTTCTGGAAAACCCATATGAATTTATTAAAAATTTATATCCTTCCAAATCTCCAATACCGGTTACCAAGTGGAACTGGCCAATAGATTTAAAGCGAAAAGTTATCATCCCTCATAATCATATTTTGATGATAACAACTCCATACAGATTTAGAATTTCTCTTTTGAAGAACAAACAGGTAATTGTACATACTGATGGTCTAGCTTGCTCAAATGGAAAATACATTGTTTTAATTATACCTCCTAAAATTAAATCAAATGGACATAGAACTTTTAATATTGAAATATCAGTTTTTACTTCTAACAAATGCCATAAAGGTGAATCTGAAGTTTTATATTTAGCAAAAGATATATCCAGTATCAAAACGCTCTTAACACATCCTGAAGTGATACATAATAACAGCGTCTTCTTCAATGGCAATCAAAGGGGTGGAATGATACATACAAGTGTTGCATGGGGTGAAATAAACAGCAAATATGATGCATTCCTTGCTACAAACCTGGATCCAAAAGTTCCTGTTGACAGACATATCATGTTTACCAGATGCAGAACCTGGATTCTTTATCAAGGCAGATCTACAGAATTAAAAATTGATAATTTAACTAATTTTCATATTAATGTTGACGGTGGCGGAACTTGGAATTTTCATATCCCCATAGGCAATGGGTTATACACTGATTTAAGCATAAGTATGATAATGCATAAAGGATATAATTTAGTAAGATTGAATATTATTAGACATAACACAGATAACAAGGACCATTTATTAGATGATACTACTGATATTCATTTAATATTGAGACCTGATATAGAAGACAGGTGTTTCCATGAAGAAACAAAGTTAAATGATGATTTAAAAAACAAATGGGAGAAATCTGTTTCTGGATTTGATAAAGGTTTTACGTTTACGCCTTCAAATGACAGATCACTGACCATGCTGGGGACTAAAGGAGATTTCAAAATAAACCCCGAATACAAATATTCAATTTATCATAAAATTGAGTCAGAAAGAGGAATGGACAGTACTGGCGATTTATTCAGTCCGGGTTACTTCAGTATTGATCTAATAGGTGGAGAGCAGATTGAAGTAATTGCTCAGGTAAATACTGATAAAGAGAAAAAGAAACTTGACTTTAGAGATCACATTAATAATAAATATTTATCGGTCGCGGCAGATATTTCTATAGAAAAAGTACTGTTAAGAAGTATTGACGCATTCATAGTTAAAAGGGATAGTTTAAAAACAGTAATTGCCGGGTATCCTTGGTTCCTGGATTGGGGTAGAGATACTTTAATATGCGCGCGAGGGTTAATTACCGCAGGCAAATTAAAAGATGTTAAAAAAATTATACTTCTGTTTGCTAAATTTATTGAGAATGGCACTCTCCCAAATACAATTCATGGCTCAACTGTCGGTAATAGAGATACTTCAGATGCTCAATTATGGCTTTTTGCTGTATGCAAAGATTATTGCATAAAAGCAGGAAACAACAATATATTATCAGAAAAAGTTAATGAAAACAAAACTCTTCTTGATTCCCTAATTCTACTTGCTGAAGGATATATAGCTGGAACCCCAAATGGTATACAAGTAGATAAAACAAGTAATCTTGTATTCAGCCCATCTCATTTTACCTGGATGGATACCAATTATCCAGCTGGTACACCAAGAACAGGATATCCAATAGAAATTCAAGCTTTATGGTTTTACTCTTTAGAATTTCTATCGGAAACGGATGCTAATGCTAAATGGAAGAAATTGGCAAAAAAAACAAAAAAATCGATACAAGATTATTTTATATTTGATGAGGTTAATGAAAACGGCTTTAAAACAGGTAGGCGTTACTTGTCTGACTGTCTTCATTGTGAAAATTTTTCCCCGGCTGCTGATTCTAGTGCAGATGATCATATCAGACCGAACCAACTATTAGCCATTACTTTAAATGTGATTGACAATGTAGAGCTTGCCGCTTCAATGCTTGAAATTTGTTATGAATTAATAATACCGGGAGCAATAAGGAGTCTAGCTGATCGAAATACAATTTATAAAATGCCTATTTATGATAACGGAAAACTATTGAATAATCCCGACAATCCTTATTTCGGATCATATACAGGGAATGAAAATGAAACAAGAAAGCCTGCATATCATAATGGGACAGCATGGACATGGCTCTTCCCATCTTATTGTGAAGCTTACATGAAAATTTTTGGTCAGCAAGGCAAAGAACATTCAATAAGCGTATTATCCTCTTCCAGTTTTTTATTTGAATACGGATGTCTTGATTATCTACCGGAAATTCTTGATGGTGATTTCCCTCATAAAGAAAAGGGTTGTGATGCTCAGGCATGGGGAATTACTGAATTTTACAGAATATGGAAATTGATGCATTAAGCTGAAAATATAATTCTACAACTATTTTTTACATAAAATTTAATATTTGATGTTAATTAATAATAAATTTAAAGAGGTATGTTATGGACAAAAAAGAATCTCACAAGCTGTATGACTATGAAGTATTGTGTGAACACATTTTGCATCACATAGTAGGAAAAGACAAATTTGAAGCCAATGAATATGACAAGTACAAAGTACTGGCTGTTTCATTAAGGGATAAGCTGCTGGATAAATGGCTTGCTACCAGCAGAAAATATGAAAAAGAAAACTGTAAAAGAGTTTATTATTTGTCATTAGAGTTTCTTATAGGTCGCTCTCTTCAGAATACTGCAGATAATTTGGATATGGAGCATACTGCAAACCAGCTTTTAAGAACATTAGGCATGAATATTGAAGAGATTTATGAACAAGAATTTGACGCAGGTCTGGGGAACGGCGGACTTGGAAGACTGGCAGCCTGCTTTCTTGACTCTATGGCGACAATGGATATTCCTGGTTATGGTTTTGGTATCAGATACGAATATGGAATGTTTAATCAAAATATTGAAAATGGATACCAAGTTGAACATCCTGACAACTGGCTTTTCAGAGGCAATCCATGAGCCATTCAGCGTTTTGATAAATCGTGCTTGGTAAAATTCTACGGAAGAACAAAGCCCTGTATTAATGATCAGGGCCAATACGGCGTTGAATGGACTGATACTGAAGATATATTAGCAATCCCATTCTACTTACAAGTTCCCGGTTATAGGAATGAAACGGTAAATTTACTGTCTTTGTGGTCAGCCCATTCACCTGATTATTTTAACCTGGAAGACTTCAATCAGGGAAGCTATATAAAGGCTATAGAAAGTAAAGCTAATGATGAAACTATATCAAAAGTTCTTTACCCTGAAGATAATTTTTATGCAGGAAGAGAGCTTAGATTAAAACAGCAGTACTTTTTTGTATCTGCTTCACTGCAGTGTATTATGAAAAAATTTTTAAAACATAACAAATCTTTTGATGTATTTCCTGATAAAATAGCTGTTCAACTTAATGATACTCATCCCACAATAGCTATACCTGAATTAATGAGGATGCTCATTGATGATCATAGCATATCATGGGACAAAGCCTGGGATATAACTACAAAAACATTTGCTTTTACAAATCATACACTTATGCCTGAAGCTTTGGAAAAGTGGGATGTAACACTCATGGGAACACTGCTTCCAAGACTGCTTGATATTATTTACGAAATAAACAAAAGGTTTTTAGAACAGGTAAAAGATAAATTTCCTGGAGATGAACAGAAACTTAGAGATATGTCTATCATTGAAGAAGGTGATGGACAACATGTAAGAATGGCTTACTTAGCCATTATCGGTTCTCATTCCATTAATGGTGTGGCTAAACTGCACTCTAAACTTCTCAAAGAGAAACTTTTTTCTAATTTTTATGAAATGTTGCCAGAAAAATTCAGCAATAAAACAAATGGAGTTACTCAAAGAAGATGGCTAAAGCAGTCAAACCATTTATTATCCGAAATTATCACAGATAAAATAGGCGATAATTGGATAAGAGACCTTTATGAACTCAAAAAGCTGGAAAAATATGCTGATGATAAAGACTTTATTAAAGCCTGGAAATATGTAAAAGCAGAGAACAAGAAACAATTTGCAGAATTTTTAAAAACTGAATTCGGTTATGATGTAGATCCAACCACTATGTTTGACTTTCAGGTAAAAAGAATACATGAATACAAACGTCAGCTATTGAACGTGTTAAGAGTAATCTACAGATATCTTGAAATAAAAGAAACTTCTGATAAGAGCAGCATTGTGCCGAGGACAGTTATGATAGGGGGAAAAGCAGCACCTGGTTATTATATTGCAAAACTTATAATAAAGCTTATTAACGATGTTGCTGAAGTAATAAATAATGACCCAGAAACATCAGGTTATCTAAAATTATTATTTATACCTAATTACAGAGTTTCCCTGGCTGAAAGAATTTTCCCAGCCAGTGACTTGTCAGAACAGATATCTACAGCCGGCACTGAAGCATCCGGTACCGGTAATATGAAATTTGCCATGAACGGGGCATTAACCATAGGAACTCTTGACGGTGCAAATATAGAAATTAAAGATGAAGTAGGAGAAGATAATATTTTTATATTCGGCTTAAAAACCGAAGAAGTAGAAGATCTTAAAAATAATGGATATAATCCATATGACTACGTTAATTCCAATGATAGACTAAAAGAAATTATCAATTTAATTGATACAGGTAACTTTTCCCCAGATGACCACGACAGGTACAAACCAATTGTCAATACACTCCTTGATGGCGGTGACCAGTATATGCTTCTAACTGATTTTGATAAATATATCGAATGTCAGAAACTTGTGGATGAAAATTACAAAGATCAGGATAACTGGACTAAAAAATCAATTTTAAATGTTGCTAATATGGGATATTTTTCAAGTGATAGGACAATAAAGGAGTATGCTGAAGAAATTTGGGGTATTGATCTCAAAAAAAGAAAATAGTTTTTAGCCATTAAATTCATGTATTCTTATTAAAATATTAATTTTATAAGAATACATGATATCAAAATACACATGGAAGGTATTATTAAAGCTTATTTTACTACCTAGAATAAAAATTTTCCATTATAAGCCTGAATCTATATGCCCACGCCCTTTCGTCATGCGTTCCAATGGGGTCTTCAAAATAAAAAAGATCTTTATCTTTTATATATTTAAAGTTATTAACAAGTATGTCCAAAACTTTAGGGAGAAGTTCGGGAGCTAAAGGTTCTAATTTGCCCCAATCGAGCCATATTTTGGGCCTGCACTGTTCTTTCAGTAAAGATTTTTCAATATCGTGTGTGAAAGATATATCATAGATTTCCTCTTCTTTATTTGAGTATATTTCAAATGAAGCTGACAGTGCAGCGCATATTCCAAAATCTTGTGGATAAATACATGCTGTATGAAATGCAGCTATTCCTCCAAAGGAAGAGCCTATTACCATTGTTTTTCCATAATCAGAATTAATATTGTAATTTTTATTTATAAATGGTTTCAGATTATCAACCATAAAACTGGAATATTCATATAATCCTCCGCCTTGAAATAAAATATGAGTAGTTGGATCAATAAATCTTTTTACATCAAGATACTCTTTATCTCTGTTTTCAGGATAAATAGCTACTGCGACAACAGAGTCTATTCTTTCTTCGTCTATTAATGAAGTTAAAGTTTTGTCAATTTCCCACGACCAGGGGCTGAGCCCCCCTGCGTTGAATGCAGTCTGTCCGTCATTTAAATAAATGACAGGGTAACCGGACACTCTTTTGTCATTATAATTTTTGGGAAGATATACTATAATTTTGTGAGGTTGGGAGTGGATTGTTAAATTAGAATAAATATGAAAACATCCAAGTTCCGTCTCTTCTTTTCTAAGTTTATTCTTATAATTTGAATCAAATACAATGCTCATAGTTCTCTCCCCATATAAATTTTTCTATTGGGAATTATAACAATTATTATCAAATGAAAATGTTGAAATATATGAACCAAAGACAGTTATTTCTAATGTCCTGGTTCACAATTCAAATTATCAAACAGAAATAGTGAATGCTTATCAACCTTATTTAATGGTGATTGCTTCAGAAGGACATTCGCCTATACATGTTTCACACTCTACGCATTTATCACCCGCTACTAATGCTTTATCGTTTTTCATTGTAATAGCATCAACAGGACATGCATCTTCACATTTTTCGCATCCAGTACATTTAGCTGAATTAACATATGCTGGCATAAATACCTCCTTAATTAATTTAAAAATTAACAAAATATAAAATCAAGATTACTTACTTATAAAACTTATATTTCTATACCGTACGTAGATTTAATCAGAAGTGATTTAACCGTGCTACGAAATAGTAATATCTTTATCTAAATATACGTTTTGAATTGCATTTAAAAGTTCCACTCCATCTTTCATCGGTTTTTGGAACGATTTACGGCCAGATATAATCCCCATACCTCCTGCCCGCTTATTGACAACAGCAGTTCGAACTACATCATGAAGGTCATCATCTCCTGACGGTCCTCCTGAATTTATAAGACCTATTTTTCCCATATATCCATTTGCAACCTGATATCTTGTAAGGTCTATCGGATGATCGCTTGTAAGTTCGCTATATACAAGAGGGCTTGTTTTTGAAAAATTTATTGCTGTAAAACCGCCATTGTTTGAAGGTAGTTTCTGCTTTACAATATCAGCCTGAATCGTTACTCCTATATGATTAGCCTGACCTGTCAAATCAGCAGACGAATGGTAATCAACTCCATCTTTAACAAACAAAGGGTTTCTTAAGTAGCACCAGAGCATAGTGAACATTCCTAATTGATGAGCGTGTTCAAAAGCCTGCGAAACCTCTACTATCTGGCGGTCAGATTCCTCTGAACCGAAATAAATTGTAGCACCAACTCCTACAGCACCCATATTAAATGCCTGCTCTACAGAAGCAAACATTATTTGGTCAAACTTGGTGGGATAAGTTAACAATTCATTATGATTAAGTTTCACTACAAATGGTATTTTGTGAGCATACTTTCTGGAAACAATTCCAAGTATTCCTAATGTTGATGCAATTGCATTGCAACCTCCTTCAATGGCGAGTTTTACTAAATTTTCAGCATCGAAGTAAATAGGATTTGGAGCAAATGATGCTGCAGCTGAATGCTCTATTCCCTGATCGACAGGCAGTATGGAAAGATATCCTGTTTCAGCAAGTCTTCCATGATCATACATTGTCTGCAGGTTTCTTAAAACAGAATTTGGACGATCTGAGTTTATCAGGATATTGTCAATATAATCTGGTCCAGGTAAATTCAGCATTTCCTTTGGTATTGTTGTGCATTTGTGAGTCAATAATGATTTTGATTCATCTCTAAGTATTTCTGCTGTAGTTTTCATTTAACTGCTCCTGGTTAAAGATTAAATTAAATTTATTTAGTTTGATTTTTAACTGCTTCAGTTGCTTCTTTTATTTTATCGGGATCTCCAAGATAGTAATGTTTTACAGGATGAAGTTTTGAGTCTAATTCATAAACCAGCGGAGTACCTGTCGGTATGTTGAGTTTTGAAATATCGGAATCAGAAATGTTATCTAGATATTTAATAAGAGCTCTTAATGTATTGCCGTGTGCTGTAATTAGAACTTTCTCCCTTTTTTTTATTTCAGGTGCTATTTGATTGAGCCAGAAAGGAAGAAGTCTGTCGTAAGTATCATGTAGGCATTCAGCCTGCGGCAGTAGTGTTTTATCGATATTTTTATACATGGGGTCGTTTCCAGGATATCTGCTGTCAGATTTATCAAGTTCAGGAGGCTTAATATTAAAACCACGCCGCCATTGATCTACCTGCTCAATACCATATTTTTTTATAGTTTCCTGTTTATTTAACCCCTGTAAAGCTCCATAATGACGCTCATTTAAGTACCAGCTCTTAGTGACAGGAATCCACATTATATCAAGTTTTTCTAAGACAATCCATAATGTTCGTATAGTTCTTTTTAAATAGGATGAATATGCTATATCAAATTTATAACCTTCTTTTTTTAAAAGAATGCCGGCATTATGAGCTTCTTTAATTCCATTTTCTGATAAATCTACATCACTCCAGCCTGTGAACCGGTTTTCCTGATTCCATGTACTTTCTCCATGTCTAAGTAAAACTAGTTTCTTAACTGTACTCATTATTTCTTCCATTCATTATTTATTTATGCAATCATATCTAATTTTATAATGTTCATTTATTAGTATCAATAATTGATTTAGTTTTTTTATTATTAATATTTTAGCTCTTATTCATAAAAAAACATTTAAAGTTAATTTGCAGATATACATCTTTGTAAACAGAATATATTTAAGCTTTTATCAAAAAAAAACTATGATCATTTATTTATGAAATATAATCAATAATTTCAGTTGCAGAATTTTTATAGTATATTCACATACAAAAAGATGCCGGGAAGGCATCTTTTTCGTATAGGAGTAAATATCTTTTGTTATAAACTCTGAGCTGAACCATTGACAGGTTTAGTATCTGGCAATACAGTTTTTTCTTTTTCCTTTTTCTTCATTTCTTCACATTTAGGACATTTAGCTTTCTTTTTTTTGGCAGCAGCAGTTTCTGATTTTTTTTCTTTTTTCATCATTTTACAACTGTCTTTTTTGGCTGTAGATTTATCACTTTTATCCATCATTGAACATGCACTAAATGAACTTATTAAAAGCACACACAATATTAGACTGGTTAATTTTTTCATTTTCTCCACGCTCACAATCTTTCCCTCCTTTTTGTCAATTTTCTACATGAAATATACGAATATCGTATTATTAGGATATCTTGATTATCAACAAACTATATCGAGTATATCAAGAATATGCTTTAAAGTCAATCTTATATCGCACAGTGCTTTTACATGAATCTTAATTTCAGAGCAGATTATTGTATGTTAATCAATATACTTTAATCCAAAAAAATTATGATAAGGTTGATTGAAAAGAATTTATCACAATTCACGAATTGGGATAAAACTATTCTATATACAGTATAGATTCTTTGCTTATGTCATCAGCAATTTTTCTCCCTTCATCATGAGCTTTCTGTTTTAACAAATCTACTTCACCAAAACTTATAGCATCAGTCAAACAAGTTTCAGTACAAACTGTAGTTTCGCCTGTAACAATTCTGGAGTAACACAGAGTACATTTATGAGCTTTTCTTCTTTCCTTATTATACTGGACAACTTTGTAAGGACAATTTTTCACACACATTGTACAGCCTTTGCATTTATCATCATCAATTCGCACAATACCTGTTTCCTCATCCTTAGAAATAGCTCCAAATTTACAATGAGCCATGCATTCGGGTTCTTTGCAGTGCTGACAAGGAATTACATAAGTCCTCTGAGATAAATTAGGAAATTTACCTGAAACCTCCTTTGCTACTCTTAAATAATATGGCAATTCATTAGGCATAGCATTTGAGTTATCTATTAATTCATAATGGTTTCTACATGCTACGATACAGGTTTTACATCCTATACAGCGTTTCAAATCGATCATTAATCCCAACTGTTTCATATTAATTGCCCTCCTTTATAATATTCACCCGGCAGGAAACATGAGACTCTCCGCCAACTAAATCCTGATATTCAAGATTAGAGCCTGCATCCGGAATTAGTATATTATCACTGACTCCACAACCCTGCGATGATACTCTCCCCTGCTTGCCTCCCCCAAAACCATGCATTAATCCGATACAGTCCGGTTTAATTCTCTCTGTTACACATGCAGGTATACTTACTTCTCCCCAATTAGATTTAATGGTTACAATATCTCCGTCTTGAATACCAAGTTTTTCTGCAACAGCAGGATTAACCAATGCTGGATTAAAAGATATACCTGAAGCACTATCTCTTAATTGCGGATTATTATGACTCCACATTCCTGTTCCCTGATGAAAAATAGTTCTGTAAGAAACCAGAATGTAAGGATATTTCTCCACATTTATGCCATATTCTGCTGCTAGATCAGGACTTGGCAATGCCCTGTCAATATCTTCCAGCTCATCCCAGTAAATTTCTACTTTTTTGCTGGGTGTTCCAAATCCCCTATCCTCATATTTTTTGAATCCCATTGTACCTGGAGACCACGCATTTCCCATCTCATGAAGTTTATTAATAGATAATCCCAGACTTGATAACTGTTTATTATAATAATCCTTTATGTCTTTAACTCTGAAGTATTCAGGCACTAACCTCTTGCCAAGATCAATATAAATTTCGTTCGTATGCCTGCATTCACCCAGTGGCTCAACAATAGGTTCGCGTATCATAATATCATGACCGTAATGATACATCCATGGCATATAAAACATTTCCAATCTTTCAAAATAGCTCTTTTCAGGAAGAACAAGGTCAGCATATTTGGCTGTTTCACTCATAAATATTTCATGAACAACCAGCATATCCAGTTTATAATTCCCTTTTCCGTCTTTCTCTGTAACTGCTTTTTGCCATTCTCTTTCCCCCATGGATACTTTTGCAGGGTTTGCCTCTGAAACAATAAGAACTTTTAAATCTCCGTTTCTTATAGCTTGAGCCTGATACCATGTCGGTTCCATTATAAAAGAGTAATCTTTAAATTTTTCTTTATCAGGTCCAGTTCTATGCCACCCGAACTTATGTAAATCAGCTTCTTCAGGCATAGGTTCAATATTTGCGACTGGCGTGGTATCTGGTATAGCCTGTCCACCAGGATTATCAAAATTGCCTGTAATGGCAAGAAAAATCATCCAGGCATGCCCGACATCCATAGCCTGCCCAAGCATAATTCATTTAAAACTGTCTATCCCAACTGATGGTGCTTTAGCACACTCTTCAGCTAAATCTACAATGATTTTTGCTGATACACCGCAGATCTTGCTCATCTTTTCAGGAGTCTTATCTACAATGTATTTTTTTAACTTAGCAAAATCACCGTCTTTAAGCCATCTGTCAACAAAATCTTTATCATATATATTTTTCTCAATAATATGATTAATCATACCAAGAAGGAATGCTGGATCTCCTGAAGGCTTAATGGGTATCCATAAATCTGCTTTTGAAGCTTCCGTTGTATAAAGAGGATCTAAGACAACAAGCTTAGCACCCCGTTTCTGTGCATCCAGAATATCTTTGGGTATATCGGCATTATCAAGACACTCCATCGCATTACGTCCGAGCATTATCATTACCCCACCCTTTGGAACAGTAAACCAGGCCGGTGGTACATGATGAAAAATAGGTCCTCCTACAGCTCTCATGAATGCTGCTATCTTTGCAGAGTCACAATGGGGTAAGGCCGTATTAATAAATCCGCCGTAAGCTTTTATAAATCTCCATTTAGGATCGGTCAAACTATGAGGGAAAAAATCAAAAGTTGATTTATGAGCCATGTTCTTTTTTTTAAGGTCACTGAGTTTATCAGCAATCATATCTAATGCATCATCTCATGAAATTTTTTCAAATTTATTTTCTCCCCGTTTACCCACTCTTTTTAAAGGATGAGTTAATCTATCAGAATTATATTGCAGAGAAACACCTGCCATTCCCTTAACACAAGCCTTTCCTCCATGTTTAGGATTTCCTCGTATTTCCTTGATTACCCCATCTTTTAGACGCGCGAGAATTGCACACTCAGCTTTACACTGGTAGCATACAGTAGGAACCCATCCATTTTTTTTCATAGTCATTTACTTTTCTTTCAATTAATGATATTTGTAAAATATTTATTTTTCCTTCTGTCACGTTCTAATAATTTTAATATAAAGTTACTTTTAAAACATTGAAAAACTCAAATATTTTAATAAAAGAAATTAGTTTAGCTTACATCTTAATCTTATCAAAATAGATTTTTTTGTTTCTAGCTTTTCTTAAAATTTAGTATAATAATGTTGAGATTATTGAAGTTTGATTTCAGTATTTGTTAGATGAAATCAGATCGTGCAGCATTACAGCTCGATATAATTTATACTGCTACCTATGAATACATTAAACTTGATATCACCGCCCAGGAAAAAACAACTTCCTGTGCTACTGCATGGCAGAAAGGAGAAAGCAATATTCTAACCACTATTTTACTGTTATTAGAAAAGTACGTATCAATTAATCTTTCTTAAAATATATCAGGATTCCAGTTACTATTATTACGATAAAACCTATTCCAAAAATTAATCCTATATAAGGTGCGATAATCTCCCAGGTATGTATTGACACTAAAAATGATTTTGTATCTTTACTGTATAATTGTGTTTTTCTAAAAAGCAGAGCACAACCTGTAATCGCCAAAATCAAAAATAAAGGCGAAAATATTATTGCACATGTCCTGTGTAGTTTTCTTATGTTCAATTACTTATATCCTTTGTTATCATTCTACATCAGACTAAGTTCTTATTTCAGGAGTATTAATGCTGTGAAATACTACTTTTACATTCTAACCGACAATAGAAGGATTACCAGGATTTTTTTAGTAATGGTACATCCCTCGTAGTTCACGTAAGTCTATTTTAGAAGACGCTACAGAATAATTAATAGTTATAAATAAGCAAAGTAAGATTAAAAGTATTAGAAATAGTGGAGTATATCTATATATTTCAGATATTGTTTTGAATACTCGTTTTTTCATGCAATTTTCTTTAATTCCTATTGTATAGTAAGTATAATTTTGAAAAATATTTATATATCAATTAAACCCAAAATCCACCTGTATTTATAAAGAAATTTTATTGGTAAACATTGACCTAATACTAAAAAAAACGATTATAGCTCCTTTTGTCCTCAATAGGATAGACACAAGAAAATAATTTCAAACCATGACACCTATGTTATTAAGACATACATGGAGAGTGTATTATAGAAGTTATTCAAAAATTTGTATTCATTTCAAGTTATTTATTAAGTATTATGAGCCCCAATTCTAAATAATTGAATAATAGAAAGAGCCGCACCAACTACGTTTAAGATGGTCCACCAAAGCATAGATATTTTTAAATAATAAATTGGCTGAAAGAATATTATATAAACTGATATTATTATCAAACAACTTATTGTGTAATATTTATCAGTACAATTACTTCTTATTTTAATTACAAATATTTTTAAAGCTAAAATAAAAAGTATTACTAAGTCCAGACAAGTTGCAATAGATAAACAATAGAGAAATAAACTACTATTGAGGACATAGGTATCATTTATAGATATACTGGATTTAGCAAGTAAAACTAAAATTGCTAATGAAGATACTATGAATAAAATTAATATAATAATGATAAAAATAGTTATCAGTAATACTTCAAGTTCTTTTGGCACATATTTACGATACAAAGAGAGATTCCTTTAATTGATCTAATAGACTATTTTTATTTTTACGGGATCATCGGGCATGAATTTGTATCTCTCCTGAGCGATAAAAACCAAATCACCATCCTTAAACTTATCACTTAATGTGTTAGGTAAAACTATATCACTCTGGCTGAGGTTCTTGTTCGGTCTTAGTACATACTGTTTCATGTTTGGGACTGGTTGAGTAATTGTATTCTCTGTTTCTACTGAAACTTTCTGAATAGAGTAAAGTTTAATAACTTTACCATTAAAATCCTGTTTCGCTTTAAATATAGCTTTGTATAATAAGTAATGCTTATTGTCTTTTTCTATAAGTGCATTTTTTGCAACAGTAAGCTTATTGTCCTGATTAGAGTATATAGAAAATATATCATTAAGTACAGGAATATTTTTACCTTCTCTAACTATGCTGCCTGGGTATAATGAAGAGTTAGGAACCCGTACAAGAACACCATCTTTAACATATATAAAATCATTAGAAAGGGCTGTTACAGGTATATTAGAACTTAAGGGATAAATCTCTATCTTTTTGGCATCTGACAATTCATATGCTTCATCTCTGGGGAGTGTTAATTTTATTCCCATGGGATTGAGTTGGGTAATTTTTAAAATTTTAGTACTGGAAGTAGCATATCCGCATGCATTGTTTACATCAGTAACCAGACAGTCAAAATCAGACCTTCTGGTCGCGGATTCCACCCAGTTAGTAGCTCGTTCAACATCTAACATTTTATTATAATAATTAGACATTGCCTGTAAGTATTTTGATTCTGCCATCTCTAAATGCTGTCTGGGAGCTATTTTTCTACCGGGTTTCTGAAGTGTTTTATAGCGTTCTAAATCAAGTTTTGCAAAATCAAGAACAGCCTTAGCGACTTTCACCATATGGTTTCTTTCTTTCACAACATTCTTTCGTCGTCCATCTGCTATCTTAAGAAGTAAATCCCCTTCTTTAATAATTTTCCCGTCTTTATTATAAACAGGTCCTTTTGCAATACATCCCTCCTTAGCTGTATATATAATTTTACCGGGAACTGTTTCTCTAAAACTATAGGTGAGATTGGCTTCAGTAATAGGTGTTGCTGTCCCTTTAACAGTTTTACTATTTTCAGCATATGAAGTAGTTAATATGAAAAAGAGAAAAATCAGTGAAGTTGATATTTTCAGATAAAGAATGTTCATAGTTATTTAATATTTCCATAAAACAGCATATTACCTAAATCCAAAGTTCAGTTAAACTGCCATTAAAACATTTTATAAGTATTAATAAAATCAAGTATATTGGATAGATTTGTGTTATTCAATATACTTGTAGGTGAATCTCCATGCTATCTTCCAGACACTAATTCATAAAGTTGATTGTGAGGATATGGCATAAGATTTCTGTAAGTTAATTCCAAGTATTTCTGCGAACTGATATAATTGAATTACTGCTTTTTGTTCATTATCATCTGCTATCCTTTCTTAAAATTAATATTCTAAAATGAGAATATCAGAATTTAATGCCTAACATGGCAACAGACTATGTAATGCTTCCGTTTATTTGGACCTGTAATATAAGTGTATAAAATATTCATTAGAATACGATGTTACTGCGGCAAAAGCAATAAAGGTTATAGAAAAGGTTATGCCGACATAACTGAAGCCACTGAAGATGAACTTGCCAAAATAATAAGTTTTATGATTCTTATTGAATTTTACTCTGTCCCTAGATATTTACAGAAAAGAATGATAGACTTTATCAATCTATGTTATTACGAGAAAGACAATAGAAAAATATTTAGAAATCCAGTAGGTATTATAGAAATAACTAAATAATGAAAAACCTACTTTCCTTTATAAAAATATTATAACTAACCATTTCACTTAGCAGCTATTACATTCCGTTTCTGGCTGTATGTGAGCTTAAAATTACCTGAATAATTGTTTTAAAAAACTAGATAAACCAACTCAATGCTGATCTCTCTTTGAGATATTCAAAGACAATGTATTGAGAAATAAGCTGTTACTTTTCCACTTCTTGCCACCTGTCAGATAACAGTTTATGAAGTTGTTGTTTTATTTACCACCTACTATTTGAAGTGTATCCATTTTGTAGGTTTTTTATCAATACAAATATACAATAATTCATAGATACAGATATATTTAAATATTCTATTATTTTGCACTGCTTATCTATGACTCCCTTACTCTATTTAGACATCTGGTGTCCCTTGTTGAAATTAATATTCTAAAGATAATGCCTGAATTTAACGCCTAAAAATTAATTTGAATAGATGGAGTAGATTTTGTAATTACTTATATTTTATATATCATAAATTACATATAGTAATATATTTGATAAATAATAACATAAAGTAATAA
>DASCNA010000094.1:0-1682 GCA_036011305.1 Victivallales bacterium | reverse complement strand
GTGAAAATTATGGGTATATTTGCAAATTTGTACAAATATATCCATATTGTTTTAATTTAATCAAATAAATTATAATCTACGAAATTTATTAAAATGTATTTGTTAATTTAATTAACCCATATCAGAACTTCCAGAATGGATGTAACAGAAGTGATATTCAATTAATAATAAAACAATTTAAACTTAAAAACAGTTAACATTTAAATGGAAAATGCAAATTTAAAGTATAAAAAGATTATAAGCAATATAATACGTGAATATCAAGTAGTAGCTTTTACAAAGGAGGAATATACGAAAATTAAATCTGAGAAATTAAGTGTTGAGGAAAAATAGTAACTTGGAACATTTGACATTCAACATTATAAGATAGATGAAATTAAATAATTGGCAAAAATATCAATTAAAAAATTGTCCAAGGAAAATTTTATGAAGTTCTTGAAGAGACTTTAATTATTAAAAAGGAATTAACATCCATAATTATTCACTATAACACCCGAATATTAATTGGCCTTTTTGGAGTATAAGCAGATATTACAATAGCGCAAAATGAAGTTTAATTATAAATCACTGAAGAAAATCAAGCCTGAAATGATAACTTATGTTTAAAAATTGTTAAATGATAAGAACACAATAAATTTATCAATAAAATAAAAGACTTGGCTACTAAATCAACAATTTCCGAATAACTAATTATCTAGAAGTTCAATCCAAAAGATTTAAAGAAAGATTCTTGGATATTCTTATAAGGTTATCATTTAAAATGTTATTTTATTTCCATAGAAAATCACTAAGTATAGGTAAAAGCCTCAATCTCGAGCAAAAAACTTCTTTGGTAAATTTGTTTATATTGATCGGTATTTAACTGCAATGAGAGAGAAAAATAAATTAGTTATAGTCATCGATGAAGCAGGGTTCGGCGGTAAATTCAGGCACTATGGATATGCTCGAGTAGGTGTTGAATGCTAAATTGAAATTTGCAAGTTATCTCATAATTTGACGATGATTGGAGCTATGAGTAAGAATCAAATTGAAATGGCTCAATACTTTTACAAAGGTGACACTTCCAGCCACTTTGGATGTAACTTTTTCTAGGAGGAACTACTAAAGAGATATTTTCGGATTTCATTGAGGAACTTATAACTATTTGTAAGCAGCGATACCCTTCACAAAAATTAGTTTTATTGATGGATAACTTGGCATCACATAAAACATCGGTGACTCTTAAAGTTATTTAGGACCCAGGTACATGTTTCCATTAAATTATTTACAGGTTTAGATGTGGAAATGTATTTTTTACCATCTTACACTCCTGAATTTTCTGCCATAGAAGGGTTATTTGGCTATTTAAAAAGATGTCTGTTTGACTTTAACTTTAATACAAAGGAGGAACTTGCAAATTAAATTTCCTAGTTAGCATTCTCTGTGGATCTATTTAGAATTGAAGGGTTTTTTAAAAGAGTTTCAAATGAAATTGTGAGGTTTTTGTCGGAAAGTGATTTAAGTTTTATGGCATAGTGATTTGTTAATTAATTATGATTAATTTTAACATCCAAAAATGGATGAAATAGAAATGACATTAAAATTTAATAATAAAATAATTTCTAACTTAAAAACCGTTAATTTTTAAATCTAATATTCAAATGAAAAGTAAGAGACCAGCTGTATAAAAATTGGACCAAGCA
>DASCNA010000093.1:0-18588 GCA_036011305.1 Victivallales bacterium | reverse complement strand
AGTATATATTTATTTTAAATAATATATACATATTATTTAAAGTAACTTTCCTCTATTTATAATGATTGTAAATAGAGTTTTTTTTTATATTTTTTATTGAAAAATTAAATATTGTTAATTAGGTCATGAAAATAGCTTTAGTAAAATTTAATGCACTTGGAGATATGATAATTGGTTCTGTAGGTTTTAGAATTATCAGAATAGCTTTTCCGGATGCAGAAATTACACTCTATACGTATTCTTACTGCAGAGAAATAGTTAAAAATAATCCTGATATTGATAAATTTGTTTATGTAGATTCTTATAAATTTAAAGGTAAGAATATTTTTACAAAACTTTTGATAGAAATATTTTATTGGAGAAAAACTAAATATGATTTAGTAGTGAGTTTCCATCCTAGCGCTGGACCTAATATTATTGCTAGATTTTTGAAAAGTAAATATTATGTGCTGCCCAATAAGGGACAGCTAAATCTACTGATTGATGACGATAATAAATCCTTTAAACATGGTTTAAACCACTATAAAACAATATTTCCTGAAATATCTAAATTTGCACTGAACTTGTTTAATAAGAGTATTGACAGTATTGAAATATTACCTGTTCTATATTTGGATTTTAGTGAAAAAGAACATATTGAAAGCACTCTTATTGAAAAGAGCTTGATTCTAAATAAGTATATTGCTGTTTTTCCCGGTGGAGGAACAAACATGGGGGAAGTAGTTACTGTTAAAAGATATCCATATTATTTTGAAATATTAAATAGAATTCTGAGATATAAGGATATAAAAATTTTAATATTAGGAGGACCTGGAGATAGTATTTGTTGTAGAGAACTCGAAAATAAAATTAACAATAAAAGACAATGTATAAATTTACAGGGGAAAACAAATTTACAACAACTTATATGGTTAATTGAGTCTTCAAAATTTTTATTGACGAATGATACTTGTGCTTTACATATTGCTATTGCAAGAAATAAACCTATTATTACAATTTTTGGACCTACTGATCCAAATGAATTAGTGTTGCCAAGAGATAATATTTCAGTTTTTAAGCCAGTAGGAACCTCTTCATGTTATTTTGGTAAATTTCATGGAGATTCAGCTAGTGTTATAAAAAGTTATAACAAAATTGATAAAAATCTGATTGTAGAGAAAATTTTTTACTATTGGAATAAATATTAGAGATATGGGATGAAAGTATAAATGAATATTGCAATAATTCACTATTGGTTTGACAGTTATAGAGGTGGGGAAAAAGTTATTGAAGCATTATGTGAGTTGTTTCCAAAAGCTGATATTTATACTCATATTTATAAACCTGAAAACTTACCCGCAACAATAACTGATCACAAAATTACTACTTCTTTTATTGCCAGATTACCTTTTTCATCTAAATATTATCGGCATTACCTTCCTTTGATGCCTATTGCTTCAAGATTATTAAATTTAAAGAAATACGACCTGATTATTTCCAGTGAATCAGGTCCAGCGAAGGGTATAAGAAAAGGAAAAGGTGCTTTGCATATATGTTATTGTCATTCTCCAATGAGGTATATATGGGATATGGAGGAAGAATATTGTAGGGGATTGGGGATAGTGACTAGGGGATTGTGGAAGGTAGTAGCGTGTTATATGAGATGGTGGGATAGAAGATCTGCTAAAAATGTAGATTACTTTATTGCTAACTCTAAGTTTATTGCTGCTCGTATTAGAAAATTTTACAAAAGGAAAGCCACTGTTATTCATCCTCCTGTTAATGTTCATAAATTTGACCCTAATCTCAAGAGAGAAGATTTCTATTTGTGTGTTTCTCAGCTTGTTGCGTACAAAAAAGTAGATCTGGTTGTTGAATCATTTAACGAGTTAGGATTGCAGTTAGTTGTTATAGGCGGAGGTAGTGAACTTGGCAAAATCAAATCGATTACTAATTCTAATATTCAAATATTGGGGAAAGTTTCTGATGCACTACTCAAAGAAAAAATGGAAACATGTAAGGCATTTGTATATGCAGGGAAAGAGGATTTTGGAATAGTATTTACCGAGGCACAGTCAGCAGGTGCACCGATAATAGCTTTTGGAAAAGGTGGTGTTTTAGACATTGTTGAAAACATGAAAACTGGAATTTTTTTTAAAAAACAGGATGTAAAATCATTAGTGGAAGCTATTGATATATTTGATAAATGTTACGATAATTTACTATCTTCAGCTATTATTGCCTTAAATGCTGAAAAATTTGATAAAGAGAATTTTACTACTAAAATATCAGGTTTTGTGGAAGGTAAATTAGGGAATAGGGAGCCGTGAATGGTGGAAAATTGTTTTTTCGAACAAAAAGGTTTGTAGAATTTTTACTTTAAAATTATATAATTAAATCTATGACTAAAAAGCAGATACATAAATATCTTTTTTATATTTTTATATTAAGCTTACTGTTAAGTATGGCAAATTCTTTTTATTTTAATCCAGTATTGGATAAAGACAGTATCGGCTATATGGCAATGGCAAAATATATAAGCAGTGGAAATGTAGATAAAGCATGCCAAATTAGACCTGAAGTCCCCATGCTTTATCAATATATTCTAAGTTTAGGAATTAAAATCGGATTTCCTCTTGAATTATTTGGCAGATTTTTAAGTATTATTTGCGGAGCTTTTTTAACATATTTGATATTTTATATAGCTAGATTTTTCTTGTCTGATAAATTTTCATTGGTTTCTGCTTTACTTTTAATATGTAACCCATTGTTAATTGATTCAAATAGTGCTGTATTAAGAGATTCATTTTTGCTTTTCGTGATAGCTCTGAGTCTTTATTTTCTTTTATCTGCTGTGAAAGAATTTAGAATTTATAAATATTTAATTGCTGGAATTTTTGCAGGTATTTCTGCGCAGACAAGAATCGCAGGATTAGACGTAGTAGTCTTTTTTCCATTATACATATGTTTTTCTTTTATTTTTTTCAAAAAATATGATCAAATGATTTTTTATAGAAATACAATTATTGGTTTTATTATTTTTATAATTGCTTTTTTGGTAATCACATTACCAATTCAACATTATTTTGCAAGTCATGGTTCAATTTATACAATATTTCTAGGACGTAAATTATTGGATATATATT
Organism: Victivallales bacterium; assembly: GCA_036011305.1. Lineage (GTDB taxonomy): Bacteria > Verrucomicrobiota > Lentisphaeria > Victivallales > GWF2-38-69 > DASCNA01. Next base: position 15,463 of record DASCNA010000093.1, on the reverse strand, counting down.
TGATATGAGTAATTACTTTAACATAGAGCTTTGGCTGGAATTTATTGATATTCTGTTTAGAGGTATATATCCTATAATTTTTATACTGGTAATAATAGCTTTTATTCATAATTGGCGCAAATTTCTTAAAAATAAGTACTCAAGATTATTAATCATTCTTTTTCTTATATGCTTTCTTGTCAGATTTTTGAAGTTATTCTCACAAGGTTGGTTATCTGAAAGATATCTGGAATCAATTATCTTAATATTAACTCCTTTTGCAGCAAAAGGTTTGTATGATTTTACTAAAATTCTAAATTATAAAATAATTAAGAAAAAATATAAGATTTCTACTAATAGACTTTTTATACTTTTTCTTATTATAATAGCAGTAATAATGATGGGAAAAGTCCTCAGACCTCATTGGGATAAACCATGGTTATTCAGTTTAAATACAGTTATTAACAAAAAACAGCCAAGGAATACAAAAAGAATAATAATAACAAATGATGATGATATCAGATTAGCTTATAGTACAAATTCTGCAATGATAGTAATCAAACTAAATCCATTTAGATTTGAAAATAACCAATACATAGTTAGCTGGGATAAAGATGAATCTGATATGTTAAAATTTAAATTTGAAGCAGGGATAAGAAATATTTATAAGAACATTTCTACCTTAGGGTATAAACATGTTTACTTATTCTTAAATAGAGTAAATCCAAATGAATTTAATGAGCTGTTTATATCTAATAGTCTGCCATTTAAATTCAAGTTATTGAAGGAATATAAAGATAGACATGGAAGACCGGTCTGTTTTTATGAATATTTAAATTAACTTTTGTTGATTCTTGGGGAAGTGGATATTATTATTGCTTTTACAATCTTATCCAACAGATCTAGCTACAAATCCATCAATTCTTAATATGCGTTTTTATTTATAAATCCTTTTAAGATTGTGAGCAACAGTATTTTTAAATCCATCAGAAGAGACCAGTTTTCAATATAAAAAAGGTCATAATCTATTCTCTTTACTAAGTCAGTGTTCCCTCGCCATCCGTTCACTTGAGCCCATCCTGTTATTCCAGCCTTCACCATATGTTTTTTCATATATTCAGGTATTTTTTCTTTAAAATCCTTTATAAATTCTGGCCGTTCAGGCCTTGGCCCAACTACTGACATCTCACCTTTTAAAACATTAATGAATTGAGGTATTTCATCGAGACTTGTTTTTCTTAAAAAACTCCCAAATGGGGTAGCACGTTTTTCTCCTGGTTTTGCCCATTTTGCACCGCTATTTTTTTCTATGTCAATAGGCATTGATCTGAATTTTAATATTTGAAAAGGTTTATTATTCAGACCAATTCTTGTTTGTCTATAAAAGACAGGCCCAGGGGATGTTATTTTAATTACTAACGATATTATAATAAATAATGGAGACAAACATATTAATGCCATATTTGATAAAAATAAATCTTCCAGCCTTTTTAATAATAAATTACCTGTACCCATCGGCGTTGCATGAAGGTTTATTACAGGAAGTCCATCAACATCTGTAATGGAATGATTCAGCAATCTAAAAGCAAATAAATCAGGCACCAGTCTAATATCTACAGGTATATGCCTGGCGGCATGAAGTACATCTTTTATTTTTTTTACTTCAGTAAAGGGTAAGGCAATCCATATTTGATCTACTGGATTATTAGATAACCAATTTTCGAGAGCATTTAATTCTTTTGAACAAGAATATGTTGTTTGTTCATCTGAAAATATTGCAGCGATTCTGAAGCCACTTTTTAATACACTAGATAGATGTGCGAATACTTTTTTACCACAATTTCCAGATGCAATTAAACAAACTTTACGTTGATTATAGCCTTTTATTCTAATTAACCTCAAGGTGTTACGAAGTAAAATTCGACTTGTTATTAATAATAAACTTCCAATGAGAAACATTTCCAATGTCCAGATTCTAGAAAAATTAATTCCAGCTTTAAATAAAAAAATTATCATTAAATATAATAATACACTGATTGTCCATGCAGAAAGTACAGAGTAACATTCATGAATTAATGAAGTACCACGCCATGATTTGTATAAAGAAAAAGAAGAAAAAATTATAATAGATATGAGAGCAATAACTATAAAAGCTCGTATGTATGAAGAGTCTAAAATAAAATTGTCAAACTTAATGTAATATGCAATATATGCTGAAATCAAAACTGTAATAATATCATATATTCTTAATAATAAAATTAAAGAATTTGAATGCTCTTTTAATAATCCTCGTCTCATCTGATGCCTTAATAAATATAGTCAAATTAATAATAATTATGATAATCAATAAGAATATCAAAAATCTTATTGGTATCGATCTATAATTTAATATAAATTAAGTAATTTTCATTGATTTTAAGAATATTATTGAAATATTTGATATGGTTTATTTATGATATACTTATTGACAGGTGGTGTGCGTTCCGGGAAGAGTAGTTATGCTTTGGTATTGGCTCAAAAAGCAGTAAGACCTTTTTATATTGCTACAGCTTGGGCTGGGGATGGTGAAATGGAAGAAAGGATTAAGAATCACAAAGCTGAAAGAGGTGAGTGTTGGACTACCATTGAGGAAACTATTACTTTAGATCAAGCAATTACTCAGGCTATTAGTTCTGGGAGTGATTGTATCGTTATTGACTGTATTACCATGTGGGTTTCTAATTTACTAATGGGTGATAAAATTGATATTCAACTGCAGGTAAATAATTTTATTGATGAATTAGAGAGAATTAATAAGACTGATATAATAATGGTTACTAATGAAGTAGGCTTGGGTATTGTTCCTGATAATGAATTATCCCGCAAATATAGAGATTTACTTGGTTTTACCAATCAAAAGCTGGCTAAAGTTGCAGAGAAAGTTATTTTTATGATTTCAGGTATATTAATGGAAATTAAATGAATGACGAATTTGTAATTATAAATTAAGAGAATTGTATTAAATTATACTTTATAAAATATGAAGAATTTTAAATTAGCTATTTCATTTTTAACTTGTATTCCTGTAGTTGTAATGGATGCTGATGATAAATCATGGTTAAAGAGCATGATTTATTATCCATTTTGTGGGTACATTATTGGGATTCTTGTATTGATTCCCCTTTATTTGATAAAATATTTCTTAATTTCTAACCCAATAGTTTTGGCTGGTTTAGCTGTCCTCATTCTTGCTTATATCACAAGAGGTCTGCATATAGACGGATTAGCTGATATATGTGATGGTTTTTTCTGTCCTGCATCCCGGAATAGACGCATGGAAATTATGAAAGATTCCAGAGTAGGTAGTTTCGGTGTTATAGGAATTTGCTTATTATTTCTTATTAAATTTGCTGTTTTGTATGTAATAATTTACTCAGGGCATATGTTTTATTTGCTCCCTGCAATAGTTTTTTCCAGATTTGCTATGGTTTTTTTAGCTTTTATAGGGAGATCGGCTTCTAGTCATGGACTGGGACAGAAAATCATTGGTAATGTTACTCCGAAAATTCTGATTATTTCTTTTATTTGTACAATTCCATGTTTTTTCTTCAGCTTTAAAACCTTATTGGCTTTTGTTCTTATGGTTCTGTTTTTATATGTTTTAAATTTAAAATCCAAAAAGCTTATTGGTGGAATTAATGGGGATGTTTTAGGTGCTTCCTGTGAATTAAGTGAAGTAATAATATTACTTGTTTTGTGTTTTTGGCTTTAGATTTGATAAAACAGGTTATTTTATCAAATCTGAAATCATATGTTCTTCTTACTAAAATACTATTTTTTTAAATACATTCATATCGATATTACCGCCGCAGATTATTATTATTGAGTTTTGTCCTTTAATATGTTCTTTATATCTAAGCAAAGAAGCAACAGATACAGCGGCTGATCCTTCAATTACTAATCTATGATTAACAAAAACCAATTTCATTGCTTCTTTGATTTCTTTTTCAGAAATTAATATCCAGTCATCAACAAAGCTAATACAAGGGGCAAGAGTTATAGAATTTTCTTCAATTCCACCTGCAGTTCCATCTGATAGGGTTGGAAGCAATTTGGATGAAACAATTTTCTTGGATTTTACTGCATCAAACATAGCAGGTGAATTTTCTGGCAGGCATCCGATTATCTTTATTTTATGATTTATACTTTTGAGATAGCAGCTAATTCCTGATATTAGGCCTCCTCCTCCAACTGATACGAAAATATTATCTATTTTTTTAATTTGCTCTTTCAATTCTATTGCAATAGTTCCCTGACCTCCAATTATTTGAGGGTCGTTATATGGAGATATGTATATTTTATTATTTCTGTTAGCAGTTTCTTTCGCAGAATTTTCAGTAAATTCGCAGTCAGTGCCAATAAACTTGAGATTAGCATTATAATCTTTAAGCATTGATACTTTTTGCAGTGATGCATTTTCTGGAAGATATATTGTTCCATTAATATCTAATCTATTTAGTGCATAGGCACTTCCCAATCCATGATTCCCACTTGAAGCAGTAATAATACCTCTGTTTTTTTCTGTGCCGGATAAACTAAGTAACTTGCTAAATGCCCCTCTGGCTTTAAACGATCCTGTATGTTGCATATTTTCTAATTTAAAATACACATTACTTTTTGAAATCTTGCTGAGGCAAAAAGATTTTTCCAGAGGTGTTTTTCTTACATAGCTTCTTATTCTTTTTTCCGCTTTTTCAACTTCATCTTTTATCGTAAACATATTACTTCTTTCCCATGACTTTTATCAGTGAGTTTAACTTACCATAAATTTAATCATTAAATAATATCCAAATGGAAAAGTTAATCATTATATTCGTTAGTATAATAGTATTGCAAAATCATTAGTGAAATCTGAGCTCGTTATGAATATAATGACTCATTAAATAAAGAAGATAAAATACAAATGGTTTCTTTTGAAATTTTAATGAAATGAAGAGATTAAAATATACTTATTTCTATGTTGCTTTAGCTGTTATAGTTCTGGTATCAGCTTACATGTTTTTGACAAGTAATTTGTTTTTAAATAAATTTCTTTTAAAAACAATTAGTTCAGACATGGGAATTAACATATCTGTAAAAGAAATTGATCTATCGCTGTTCAAACGAGAAATTATAATCAGTGATTACCATATAGACAAGTCAGAAACCTATTGTATTGAAGGAAAGAAAATTAAATGTAAATTCGGGCTTTTAAGTTTATTTAAAAAAGAATTGTTTATTAAAGAATTAAGTTTTGATAATAGCAGATTAAGTATTTTTGGTCATCATGAAAATTTTCTTGAAGGAAAAAATATTTCAAAAACAAACTCGTCAGGGAAGGTTTTTAAAAGAATATCATTCCATGATTTATCATTCAAGAATAGTTCAGTTGATCTGTTTAAGTTTTCAAACACGAGAGATAAAATCAAAATTCTAAGCGTGGATAATATCAATTTTAAATTACCTATTTTAGCAGGGAACAAATTGTGCAAAGCTAGATTGAGCGGAAATTTCTGGGTGGAATCAATAAATGATAAATATGAATCTTCAGGTAAAATATTTAGTGATATCAATGTATTTGTAGATGAAAAATTTAATCCTCTATATATAGATTTACGCAGTAAAATAACTGAAATCGAAGGTTTTATTGATAATGTATCATTTAAAAATCATAATATCATATTAGAAGCTAAAGCTGAATTAAATGATGAAAGCCTGAATGTTAAGTTTTTTAACTTAAAAGAGTATTTAAAAGGTGAATTATTAAGTGATATACATTTGAAAGGTTTTATAAAGCCTCAACCATTTTTTTATGATTTTCAGTTAAACATTAATTCAATATCTAGTGAGTTGTTAAATACTATATCAGCATTAGTGTGTGATTATCAGTTTATAGATAGTACTCTTTTAAATTTTGATGGCAGATGTTTGTATAAAGAAGAGAAATTTTCTACTCAAGGTAATTTACATATTAAGAAACTTTACATTCCTGAAAAGGAAATAGTAAGTACAAAAAATCATAATTTAAATTTAGATTTTAAATATAATTTTTCTATAGATTTGAAAAAAGAAGTGATAGCTATTAATGAATTCAATCTTAAAATAAAAGCACCGGATAATGGGAAGATAGATCTTTATTCTAAAGGGGAAAATATTTTAGGTTTTAGAAGTAATCATCTTAATTTTCATAAACTTGAAGGGATTGTTTTTCACTCTTATAATTTCGATGTGGATTATATATCAAATTTATTGTGGAATATTTTTGGGATTGAAAAAGTTGGTGGCAGACTTAATGCAGTTGTAGGGCTGGCAACCGAAGGAAATAATTTAAAACTCAAGGGACCTATTGAAATTTCATCATTAACGTTAAAAAAAGGAAAATTCTTTGTAGAGAGCTTAAATTTAAAAAATAATATATCATGTTCTATTACTAAAAAATTTAAAATACTATTTAATGATGTTTCTGGCATTCTATCGAAAGATAATAAAAAAATATCTCAGATTCGTATTAAAGGATTATATGATTTTAATTCCAATAACGGTGTTCTAGATGTCAAAATACCTTATGTAAACTATGAATTTTTAAATATTTTTCTAAGGAACAATAGAGAGAGTAAGTTCGATAAGTTAGCTGTAAAAAAATTAGATGGTATATCACTTGATATTGATAATAAATTTAAATTTGATATGGATAATGGGGTATTCTTAATTGATAATTTAAACTTAAAATTCAAGGATCTAAATAATACTATAGCAGTTATTAATACGTATCGCCCTATTCAATTTCAATTGAAAAACAATACAATAATACTCATTGACAAATCAGTTAAGTTTAAAATTGAATCAAATGAATATGATTTAAAAGGAGTTAATAAATATCTCCCATTCAGAATTGAGGAGGGGAAACTTAACTCGTTAATAGATGGTGAAATATACGGGAATTATAAAGAAATTAAGCTGAATGGGATATTTAAGATTGATGACATTACATTAAATATAAATAATGAAGAATTTAAAAATCTTGCATTCAGTAATAAGTTTGACCTGAAATTAACTAACTTAGAAAAAATTGCATTGAAGTCGAATATAACCGAGCTTTTTAAGGATGAAAAATTCATTCTAACTGTTTTTGCATCAGGGAATTATAATATCAATGATAAAAAAGGTAAGATTAAAAGTAAAATTGTTGAATCAGATCTGAGTTTATTTGATGAAGTTTCAGAAAGATATTTAAAGCCGTATGGAATCGAATTGGTGAAAATATCAGGAGATATATTATTCGAGTTTAAAAAAGGGATTGATGAGTTTATAGCTTCAGGGAAATTCAAAGGAGATGAATTACTTTTTACACATTCTGTAGAAAATAAAATTAAGAACACTTTTGCAGGAGAGCTAAATTATAAAATTGCTAAAACAGATAATTATTTAGCTATCGATCCGTTATATTTGAAATTAAATGAAAATTCGACTGAGTTTTTAGACCTTTCTTTAAACATTTTTGTTCCTATGAATTCAAATGATAATACGAAGATAAAATTATATTCGAATAATATAGATTTAAAAAATGTCAACAATATTTTAAATTATATTGAAGGAGGATCGTCTAATAATAAAATCAACATGAAAGGTAGAAATAGTACTGTAGATATTTATTTTGAAAATATGTATTATGGCCCATTTTTAAAAATGGATTTAGAATCAAAATTTAAAGTTAAAAATGGATACATGAAACTTAATCCTACAATTTTGAATCTAAATAAAACACCAGTTTATCTTAAAGGCTATGCAGATTTTTCACAAAATGATAAATTACCTTTTGAACTTGATGCAGATTTTTATGACTTGAATATTGCACCTTTTTTAAAGACTTACGATGAAATTGTATATAGCAATTCAAAAGGAGTCATTTCGAAATTTAATTTAAAATTGAACGGAGATTTAAAGAATAAAAATCGATTATTAAATTCTATTAATGGGAAATTAAAAGCTACTTCTAAAAATGTATCTATTCCTTTTGATTTTAATAAATTTGATTTTATGCGTATCATGTTTATTCCTTTCGAGGTAATTACAAAGATAAGCGGAGTTTTTACAGGAGCGAATATGCCAAGATTTTTTACTGGTTTAATGCATTTTTCAAACAATATATTTACGAATGCGCAAAATCTTGATATTGACAAAGGAGATATTTTACTCGAAGTTTATAATAAGCAAGTTTACATAGATAGATTTACTCTAAATGCAGACAACAGTCCAATGAAATCTCTTAACATATCAGGAAAAATTGGGTTTGACAGCTCCATAAATATTGTAGAAACCATAGTAGGTAATAATAATTTTATATTACCTCTTGTTGTGAAAGGCAGCATTGATAAACCTATCCCTGATAACATTAAATATATTAAATTAATTAATGATAATATTCTAAGGCCGCTAAAAACTGTTTTATGGGATACTATGAATTTACCTGTAAATGTTGTAGAAGATATTGATTGACCACACACGGGATTACTAATTTTATACTTGCAGTTTGCGGGATTTGTAATAATTTGGCCGTAAATAAAAAATAATCTAATTTTTATTCAGTTCATTCTCATAATGTGTTATAATTGAATTTAAAACATACAAAATTAGAGAATTATTATGTATAAATTAAAATATGGAAAATATTTGCAGAATAAATTTGTCAGCAGGGATTTATTAATACTATTTTCATTCATCTTTATTATAAGTTTAAGTTCCTGTTTTAACATACCTACCAACAAACCTGTAAATACATTTGACCTTGGTATACCTAAAACTATATACTTAAAGGGAATTGATATTGGTTTTGTTGACTTTTTAAATGATTCTGATACTAAGCATAAGATGTTGTACAGAGTAGGGAAAAACAGAGTAGAATATGATCCTTTTAATAAATGGAGTGTGGCTCCAGACAGGCTTTTGTCTAATTATTTAAAAGCAAGTTTCAGTACGAAAAGTGCATCACCTAAAAATATTGCATTAAATTTAACAGGTTCTGTATATTCATTTCAGATTGATTTGATTACCAGGCAGGTTAGGTTGGGTGTCAAGTATCGAATAAGGAGTAAAGGAAAATTCGTTAAAGAATATAAGGAAATAATAATTACAAAATATACACAAGAAACTCCCGTAGGTTTTGCTGAAGCAATGACTAAAAATGCTGAAAAATTGGTGAATACAATAACTAAGCAGATACAGAATATCAAAAAGAATGTTGAATTGTCAAAGAAGAATGTTGAATTGTCAAAGAAGAATAAAATGACTGTGAAGCTTAAATGAAGGAAGATCTTTAACATAAAGTTCGAAATAGGTAGGAAATTTAATGGCGAAAAGGAAGGAAGATTATTTTTTCAAAGTTGGTTGCTGTGCATGCGATTTTGGACATGACTGTCTTTCGGTATTTAGTTTTTTTAAAGATATTATATCTGCTTCTATTTATGCAGTTAAGCATCCCTTCAAAGTAAGATGGCGTGAGACTTTTTATTATATGGATAGTTGCGGCAGTGATGCTGTACCTATTGTTGCTGCAGTAGGATTTCTGATGGGGCTTGTATTGGCCCTTCAGGGGGCAATTCAATTAAATAGATTTGGAGCTAAAGGAATGGTGATGCAGTTAGTTACAATAGCATTATTAAAAGAACTTGGTCCACTGCTGACTGCTATTGTCGCTACCGGGAGAGCAGGATCTGCATTTGCTGCTGAAATTGGAACTATGAAAGTTACTGAAGAAATAGATGCTATGGTTACAATGGGGTTTGATAGAAATCGCTTTTTAGTAATCCCTAAATTATTGGCAATGGTGATAGTATTGCCTATTTTAACACTGATAGGTGATATTGCCGGACTTATTGGAGGCACAGTAATTGCTTATTTTGAATTAGGTATTTCTATTCCCATGACCTACAGTACAGTGATTAGGGCTATTACCTTTTCCAATTTCATGGAGGGTTTAGTCAAAAGTGTTGTTTTCGCATTTTTAGTGGCAGCAATAGGCTGCATGAGGGGATTTCAAACAAAAAATGATGCTCAGAGCGTAGGACGTTCTACTACTTCAGCAGTTGTAAGCGGTATATTTTTAGTAGCAGTTGCTGATACAATACTAACAATAATTTTTAGCTTATTACATTAAATTGTATGAATTATTATGATTAATTTACCTGTACTTGAAGTAAAAAATCTTACAATAGGTTATGGAGACACTGTAGTGCTTGATAAAATTAATTTTTCCGTAGAAAATGGAGAAGTTTTTATAATTATGGGCGGGTCAGGCTGTGGCAAGAGTACTCTTTTAAAAAATATTATTGGTTTAATCCCTCCATTTTGCGGTGATATTCTTATTAACGGTAAAAGTATAATAACAGTTTCGAAAAAAGAAAAACAATGCATTCTTAGAGATATAGGAGTTACATTTCAGGCTGGAGCTTTGTTCGGCTCTTTGTCCTTAGGTGAAAATATTTCTCTTCTTCTTGAGGAATATACAGATTTAAATGTATCGGAACGCAAAGATGTAATACACGAGAAATTAAGGTTGGTTGGGCTTGAAGAATTTGTAGATTTTATGCCTGCTGAAATTAGCGGCGGAATGCGGAAACGTGCCGGCCTTGCCAGAGCTATGTCTCTAGATCCCAAATTACTGTTTTTTGATGAACCATCAGCCGGGCTTGATCCCATTTCTTCAGCGGGACTTGACAGATTAATACTTAAACTGGTTAAAGAGACAGGCTCTACTGTCGTAGTAGTAACACATGAGCTGGACAGTATTTTTACGATTGCAGATAGAGCTATTGTTTTAAATAAAAAAAGAAAGGGAATAGTGGCATCTGATAATCCACATGTTCTGTATAAAAAAACACAAAATGAATGGGTAAAAAAGTTTCTTGCAAGAGATGGATTAGGGAGACAAATTTAATTATCAATGGTTAATTATTGATAAATTTTAATGAAATATTCAGAAAATGTGTTAAGCAAATACGGTGAATTGAATGAAAGTCTTTGACTATGATAGAGGCTAACCGATACAAATTAGGTATTTTTATTATTATTGGAGTGATATTGGTGTTGGGAGGTATTTTTGTATTTGGTATTTCTCAGTTTTTTGTAGATAAGATAAAAGTAATGACAATTTTTGATGATTCAGTTGATGGTCTATCTGTCGGTTCTTCTGTAAAATTTAACGGTGTGCCTATTGGGACTGTTAAAAGAATTATGATCAATGAAAATGAAGATATTAATGTTTATATGGAGATTTTTACAAATGTTATGTCTGATAATGTGAAAGAAAGAATACTTAATCATAGTGAAGGATCTTTAAAAAAAGTAGCTGAAGATTTTAGAGACGCCGGTTTAAGAAGTTCTTTGCAGTTACAGGGTATAACAGGAGAAAAGTTTGTAAGTTTCCAATATTATAAAGATCTTAAAGATAAAAATGAAACTGATATAAAGGATATTGATATTCCTGATGATGTGTTTTTTATTCCTTCAGTTAGAACTTATCTATCAAGCGCACCTGATAATATTAGCAAAGCATTGAAAAATTTATCAGAAGTTGATTTTGATGGTTTAGCCAATAATTTTGAGAATACAATACTCTCCATTAACCAATTAACCCATAAGTTGGATTCATTAACCAATTCAATTCAAGATCAGGAATTAACCCGCTCACTTGCGCATACATTAAAGCAGGTTGATGCTATGGCAGCAGCTGTTAGCGAACTATGCCAAGACCTGGATAACGAACCCAGTTCTGTTATTTGGGGAGTTCAGAGAAAAGAGATATTTCCTAAAAAGAAATAGATTTATATCTCATATTGTTTGTTGATACAAATATAAGCAGCACCTAATAAACCTGCATCATTTTCCAATTCGGCTTTTCTTATTATTATGTCATCATATCCGGGATAGGCCTGTTCTCTGAATATCTTATTTACCTTATCAAAGAAATATCCTCCCTGAGCAGAGATACCACCGCCTATAATAATCATTTCAGGATCAACGAAATTGACAATCGTATCAATACCAAATTGTAAACTGTCTAAGAAATCCTGATAAGCTAAAACAGCGCTTTCATCTTCCTGCTTAACAAGTTTCATTAATTCCTGGCCTGAAATTTCCTTTCCAGTCGCCTTTTTGTATCTTACTAAAAGAGAGTTTGTTGAAGCCGTTTTATCTAAAACAAATTTTCCTCTTTCATTAGGTTCCAGCATTTTTCCAACTACTGCCATTCTGCTGAATTCACCTGCAAAACCATGAAAACCTTTATATATTCTGCCGTTTATAATAATTGCTCCGCCTACTCCTGTTCCTAATGTAAGGCAGACAATATATTTATGCCCTTTGCCGGCACCCTGCCACATTTCTCCAAGAGCAGCTGAATTAGCATCATTTTCCACAGAAGTGTTAATTTTTGTATTTGATTCAACTATTTTTTTGATCTCACAACCTGTAAAATCAGGTATATTGCCACTGCAATATATTATTTCACCTTTACTGCTGTCAACCTGACCTGCAGTGCTGATTCCTATGGCATCAATATTATATTTTTGTTTTAATTCGTTAGCTTTAAAGGAAAGCAGGTCAGGTATTGTATTTTTACAGTTTGATTTTGGAGTGGGAAGTTTATCTTTTGAAATAATATTACCGTTTTCATCAAGAATGCCATATTTGATAAAAGTACCACCAATATCAAAGCCCAAAATTTTCATTATCTAAATACCTGTCTAGTTTGATGTTATATATTTTTATAATAAATATACATTAAAATTTTCTATTTGCCTGTTAATTAATAAATAGAACTAAAGATTGCTGCATAAAATTTTGCATTAAATAGGACAAATATCTTTGTATTGGTAAAGATTTTAAATTATCTTACGGCTGTGGTCTAAATTTATATACGTTAATTTTAGGAGGAATTATGGAACTCAGAATATCTTGTAAAATAAAACCTGAACTTGATCCAGGATTTATACCTGCTGCAATATGGAACAGAAATTTCAGAGAGTTGGCAGATGAAAAAAATGGACCGAGTTTGTTGATTGGTGTTGAAAGAAGAGATGGCACATTTTCTCGTTATGATACAATAATTCTTCCTCATAAAAAAGAATATATTGATTTAAATATTAAATATGTTGAAAGAATAGTAAAATTTCTTCTATGGCAAAAAGGCGGTTATAAAGTATTGCTGAGTGATAAAGAAATTACTGCAATCATTTCAGAAATATATAGTCCTGATGGATCAAGGACATGGGATAATGACTTTATGGGCGATAAAGTCTATTCTAAAGAATTTTCAGTTGAATATTGCCCGGCAGAGAAATTTCCTGAATCTAAAGAAACAACCAGCCCTCTGGGGAGACATTTGGACGGTTGCAGGATTGGATTTGATCTTGGCGGTAGCGATAGAAAATGTGCTGCAGTAATTGATGGGAAAGTAGTTTTTTCTGAGGAAATAAAATGGAATCCTTATTTTGAGAAAGATCCTTCTTATCACTATAACGGTATAAATGCATCTTTAAAAAGTGCAGCAGAACATCTTCCAAGAGTTGATGCTATCGGTGGAAGTGCCGCAGGCGTTTATGTGAATAACGAAGTCAGAATTGCATCACTGTTTAGAGGTTTAGCCAGAGAAGATTTTGACAGAACAATTAAACGAATATTTTTTGATCTTAAAAAAGAGTGGAATGATATACCTTTTGAAGTCGTAAATGACGGAGAGGTAACTGCTCTTGCTGCATCAATGTCGTTTAATGACAATGCAATACTTGGTTTGTCGATGGGGACTAGTTTTGCTGCAGGTTATGTTACACCGGAAGGAAATATTACTCCATGGTTAAATGAATTGGCGTTTGCTCCTGTAGATTACAGAGAAAACGGTCCCATTGATGAATGGTCTCAGGATAAAGGATGTGGTGTTCAGTTTTTCTCACAACAGGCTGTAGCAAGATTAGCACCGTTAGCAGGACTTGAATTTGATGAGAATATGCCATTTCCTGAAAGACTTGTTGAAGTACAGAAATTAATGGCTGATGGTGATGAGCGTGCTCGTAAAATTTATGAAACAATAGGGACATGCTTTGGTTATTCAATAGCCCATTATGCAGATTTTTATGAAATAAGAAATCTTTTAATTCTTGGTAGAGTTACATCTGGAGAAGGTGGGGAAATAATTATTCAGAAGGCAGAGGAAGTTTTGAAAGAGGAGTTTCCTGAACTTGCAGAAAATATTTCAATAAGAACTCCGAATGAAAAAGATAAAAGACATGGGCAGGCAATAGCCGCCGCCAGTTTAGCCAGTATAAGATAGTTTTTTATATATTTAAGCTTTTATTTTTGGGGTAAAAGAGAGGTAATTGAATTAATCAATTACCTCTCTCTATTTGAAGTTTTTTTTTGTTTCTGATATAATCATCTAATAATAAAGACCTACAAGTGTTGTTTTTTATTAGGAGATATTATGTCCAAAGACAAAAAGAAAAAACAGGAAACGAATAAAAAAAACCTGAATTCTAAGGGCAAATTAAAGGATCGTTATTACCTAAAAGAGTTAACTAAACTTCAGATTGAATTTGTAAAATTACAGGAATGGATAAAACAGGAAGGTTTGAAGGTTGTAGTAATTTTTGAGGGAAGGGATGCCGCTGGCAAAGGCGGAGTAATAAAGAGAATAACACAATGTCTTAATCCTAGAATATGCAGTGTTAAGGCACTGGGTACTCCTACGGACAGAGAAAAAAAACAGTGGTATTTTCAAAGATACGTTTCTGTTCTTCCTGCTGCCGGAGAGATGATTCTGTTTGACAGAAGCTGGTATAACAGGGCAGGTGTTGAAAAAGTCATGAAGTTTTGTAATGATCAAGAATATCATGAATTCCTACGCACTGCTCCAGAGTTTGAAAGAATGATTATGCGTTCTGGTATTGTATTGATGAAATACTGGTTTTCAGTAAGTGATGATGAACAAGAAGGAAGGTTTCAGGCAAGAATTGATGATCCTACAAAACGCTGGAAATTAAGCCCAATGGATATTAAATCAAGGGATAAATGGGAAGAATATTCAAAAGCGAAAGATGATATGTTTTTATATACAGATACCAAACACTGCCCTTGGTATGTTGTAAATGCTGATGACAAAAAGAAAGCAAGACTCAACTGTATGCATCATTTATTGAGTAAAATAAAATATCAGGATTTGACTCCAAAACCATTTAAACTGCCATCTAGAAAAGCCGCCAAAGGGTATATGAGACCACCGATTACTGATCAGACATTTGTCCCTGAAGTTTATTAACCATTAACAATTTATCATTAATAATTAATTTGGTAAACTCCCAGTTTGACTGGGAGACTCAACAAAGTTTGACTTTTAAGTAAATAGGTATTACTCCGATATCTGTGAATTCCTTTAGGAGTTACAGATAAAGGAGTAACACCAATGAACGATAAGATA
>DASCNA010000092.1:0-3584 GCA_036011305.1 Victivallales bacterium | reverse complement strand
TTACATAAAAATAAGAATTAGCTTTTCTTATATTTATATAGTGATTATTCTCAAATTTATTGACAATTGTTCAGTATTATTTATACAGGATGATTTTAAATAGATGAGTTAGATAATACCACATGTAAGATTATGTCTTTTTTAATATCATGAAACTGTTCTTTTGATATTTCTCCTTTAGCATATCTCTTTTTAAGCATCTCTAATGGGCTTTCTTTCGATACTTTGCCTATCTTCTGCTTATATCTGTACAGAAAATAAACCAAAAATATTAGAACTATTATTATGATTGTGGTAAAAAACCACATATGATAAAAGTGATGATACATATACTAGTTCTTTCTTAGTTGGAGTTAAATTTTAATGTATAATACGATTTATGTTTATTATGTTTGATTTTTAATGTTTAACAGTTTGATTTGCATCTGTGATTCTTGTTTTGTTATATTTTTATTTATATTATGTGTCCCTATCGAAGAGATAGTTAAAAATAGGATAATAAAAACTGTCAAAAGTATCAAAATACCGTAACTTAAATAATATTTATTTTTTGTTTTCATCATATATTTCTTCTGAGATGGATTAGAATTAACCAGATTCCAGTTCATTTTTCTTCCTGAATTTAATAATTGATCTAATTTTTCTTTAATATTTGAAATATCGTTATTCACGATTTTCCTTAGCCTTTATTTTTTAACGCTAAACATTTCTGTCACAGTTTATTATTTTCTGCAACAGAAAGCATTGAAATAGAATATTAATCTTAATTGACAAAAGCCGTTAAAAGTAACAGTTTGTGTAAAAAAATATATTTCTTAAAGAAAAATATTTAACGAATAATGTGTTCAATATGATACATAAGTTATGCTGTGTATCTGAATGTAACATATTTGGAAGTTATTAAGATAATTTTAGATAATCTGCAGTTCGGATTTATCGATTGCTATATTTAAATTTTGAGGATATTTGAGTGTTTTTTTGTCTGTTTCATTAAAATGATAGCTTCTAACAGTCATAATTGTCTTTGTAAAAGTAAACAATAATATGCCATTTTTAGTTAATTCAAACTACATATTTTGTAACTATTATAATATAATATTAACTTAATAAGTAATTTTTATATTAATTTGCATAAAAAAACATAGCAGTTTCATATTATGGCTACTTTCTATCGTGAAAAATTCAGACAGCTGCGTAAACTGAGAAAATTTACTATTGATGAAATAGCAGAAAAAGCAGAAGTGCATAGAGTTACATTATCTGTCTGGGAAAGAGGCGTCAGAGCTCCTTCTGTAAAAAATATCAGGGCATTGGCTCATGCACTTGGTATCAGTGTTAGTAAATTCTCAGATTTACAGGCAGAAGAAGTCTCTGATGCAGAATTTTCAGGGATGATAAATTCCTGGCGTTTTTTTGCCGATACTAACGATGAAAAAATGGATGAACAGCAGACTTATTTTATGAATTACATGAAGAGACAATACTCTGAATTTAAACAGGCATCTGTTGCATTTAAATCATTGTTATCAGCTATGCAGTCAGTCTTTTATGTAAAAGATACTGAGTTGAAATTCATAATAATTAATAATTCATTCAGAAGGCATTTTTCTTTAAAACCGGGATTTATAGCAGCAGGAAAAACTGATGAAGATTTTTTTAATGAAAAGGAATGTAAAATAAATACAGAACTTGATAAACAGGTTTTATTTTCTGGAAAACCGATAATTAAGTTAAAGGGTTATATTCCGGGAAGCAGAAAGAAAAAAATGGGAATGATTTCAAAACTGCCCATATTTGATTCTGATGGTAAAATTGCAGGGTTAGTTAATTTTTTTGTTGATATGACAGAAGAGTTTAAATCAGAAGAAAACAGAAAAATTTTGGAAGTTGCATTATCTTGTTCTTCAGATGTCGTTTGGTTAATGACGTTTTCTCCCAAAATGAAAATAATATTTATCTCTGACTCAGTAAAAACACTTTACGGTTACCCGAAAGAGACTTTTATAAATAATCATGATTTTTGGTGGGATAAATGTGTTCATCCTGATGATAAAAAGAAATTAGCAATTTATAATTCACAAAAAAACATGAAGCTATGGGCTGATAGTTTTATAAAAAATAATCATCATCCAATGTTAGTTCAATACCGAATAATTGATGCAAAAGGAAATATAAAGTGGATAGAAGAGAATACATTTAAAAAAAAATATCTGGACATTGACTGCATATGTTTTATTGAAAGGGATGTTACTGAGCGTCATATACTTAATGAAAAACAGAAAGCAATATCTGAAAAATCTAATAATGCATATGATTTTAAGCAAATAAACGATATGCTTAAAACTCTAGTGGCTAATACATCAGAAATTGTATGGATTAAAACATTTGATCAGCATTATCTGTTATTAGAAGGTGCAGTGGAAGATATATTATCAGTTACAAAAGATTCACTTCTTAATAATCCTGGAATTATACTAAATACCATTCACTCGGATGATGTTGATAAAATAAAAAGTATATATTCCTCTGATATTTTTCCTGCAACTTTCGAATACAGAATAGCAGGTCTTAAAAATGAATTTAAATATGTTCAGGAAACTGTATTTAAAAGTGAAAAATATTTTTATGGAATTATAAAAAAATATATTAGTATTTCTGACTAATCTATTTAACTAAAGCTTTATTATAATAATTTTTTAGAATTGCCTGAATGTCATTTGGAGTTTGTCTGATAATAACTCCTTCTTTTAATTTTTCACTTGAAATAAGTTTTAAATTGGCAAAACTTCCTTCAATTTTCACTTTAACCATTTCACCGTTTTTCAAAGTGACAAAGGTTTCATCTTTGTCGTTTAAAGTAATTGAGTTAATTGGAACATAGAAGCCTGTTTTCATTGGTATAAGTTGGACTAGTACTTTTACTTCATCGCCTGGTACTAATTTCCATTTTTTGGAATCTAGTAATACCATTTCATTATCTTTTAAACCCTTTGGGGGTGTATCCCACATGATTGTGTCGTTTTCCTTTAAGGATTTTGTATTTTTTATTTCAATAATTTTAAATATTCCGATACTTCGTATGCGATTGTTAGTACTAATCTGCACTTTATTTGCCATATAAGTTCTATAATTAATAAAATTCTTTTTATCTATTATGTTTTTTGCAGTTAATAGCCAAATATATTCTTTCCCATCTATTGTCTGAATAGCATCCAAAGGAACTGCAAGGTTATCTGAATTGCTGTCAAATTTTATCAATTTTATTGAATAGCCAAAAGTAGGAATCTTAGCATATTCTTTGGGCAAGTTATTATAAAATGATATTTTTTCATTTTTAACAATAAAAAAATAAAAATACTTATTTTCAATAAACTGAGTATATTCACAAATCCAATCTTTAATTAATCTTTGACTGTTTGGTGAATATATGACTGGTTGTCCACTCAGGTGATTTATATCGCTTATATATTGGATAGGAATTTTTATGGCAATAGGATTCATCATTTGGATGGTTGCAGTATTATTAAAACCTTCATACCAAACTTCAGGAGATTGATAAATTTTACTGATTACAGCATCGAATG
>DASCNA010000091.1:0-18616 GCA_036011305.1 Victivallales bacterium | reverse complement strand
ATAATCCCAATAAAACAACTGAAAAGGCCACTCTTTTTTTCCACTTACAAGTTTTTGAGTATTAGCCCATGATCCCCAGCAAATCATTGTGATTATACACATAAAGACTGCCACCGCATAAGACGCAATAATAACCATTATTTTTTCCCTTTTTTATTATTATATATGAATACAATTACATACTTCAATTATTGATTGATGTTAGCAAATTTATTAACTTCATCTAATATCGGCATCGAAATTTGAGCACCAGATTTTGTAACTGACAATGCACCGGCATTCATTGCGAAACTAATAGAATCTTCTACACTCATATTCTGTTGCAGCCCACATGCAAATGCTCCAGCAAAAGTGTCTCCTGCAGCAGTAGTATCAACTACTTTTACTTTTTTACCTGAAAAATCTTTGTCACAAGTTTTATTAACCAGTCTACAACCATTTTCACCAAGAGTTATTAATAAGTTCTTTAAACCAAATTCTAAAAGTTTTTTTATTTTTGACTCAGTAGTAGGTAAGTCATAATCTTTTAAAAGTTTTTCTAATTCACCTTCATTGGGCAGGAGATAGTCTATTTGAGAATAAATGTTTTCCGGTAATTTTTGTACTGGTGCTGGATCTAAAATCACAGTAACTCCATATTTATTACTAAGTTCAATAGCACAAATCACAGATTCAATGGGGATTTCCAACTGAAGCAGCATAAAACCTGCATCTTTAATTAATTCCTCTTTTTCCAATATTTTATCAGGTGTTACACAGCCGTTGGCTCCGGGAATAACAACTATTCTATTATCACCATTTTTTTCTACTATAATTCCTGCAGTGCCTGTATGTTCAGAAGCACAGTAAACATTATCTACATTTACATTATTTTCTGAAAGGCTTGCTACTAGTTCATTACCAAATCCATCTTTACCTCTTGCAGATACAAAAGATACATCACCACCTAATTTTCCTGCTGCACAGGCTTGATTTGCACCTTTTCCACCTGGAGTTGTCATAAATTTTTTACCAGTTAAAGTTTCTCCTATTTCAGGAGTAGAATCAGTTTCAAAAACAAGATCCATATTCATACTTCCTACCACCACTATGTTTTTTTTCTTACTCACTTTTATACCCTCCCTGTTGATTCTCTTATTACTAATTTTGTATTTAATACAATATCTTTATTATCATCTGAAATTATTTTAGATGCTTTATTCTCAATTTTATTTATTAACAGATCCATTGCCAATTCGCCAAGTTGCCTTTTAGGCTGTGCCATTGTAGTAAGATTTGGATTAACCAAATAGCTCAAATCTATATCATCATGACCAATTATAGATAATTCCCCGGGTACTTTAATTCCTGAATGTCCTGCAATATATAATGCTCCTGCAGCCTGCAAATCGCTTGCAGCAAATACTGCAGTTGGCTTGAAATGTGATTCAAGCAGTTTTTTCATAGTCTCTTTACCTGAATCAACACTATATCTGCCATCTATAATTAAAATATTCTTGTCCGAAATACCCGCATCATTAACAGCATTTTTAAAACCTTCAAGTCTGTCAATTCCTGTTAACGTTTTCAAGTTACCTGTAAAATGAACTATTTTTTGATGACCGAGTTTTATCAGATATTTTGTTGCATTATAAGCAGAAATTTTATTATCTATGAAAACACCTGAACACTCTATTCCATGAATTTTTCTATCTATCTGCACTGTAGGTAATATCGTATTAAGTTCTTCTAAATCTTCTTTTCCGTCTCTAGAAAACGAGACTATAACGCCATCAACCATCTTGCTTTGCATTAGCTTAACAGCATCTTTTTCTCTTTGATTCTCATTATCGGTATTATAAAAAATAACTGAATAACCAAAGTTTTTTGCTCTATTCTCAATACTACAAGCAAGCTCTGCAAAAAACGGATTGCTTATATCGGGAATAATTAATCCTACTGTAAATGTTTTATGGCTGACCAAACCTCTTGCAATACTGTTGGGTTTGTATCCATGCTCATCCATGAGTTTTAATATTTTTTCTCTAGTTTTTGAACTTACATCAAATTTATTGTTAAGCACTCGAGAAACTGTACTTACTGATACATTAGCTAAATTTGCTATATCTTTTATTGTCTTTGACATAATTAACAACTCATCCCCATTAGAACTGTTGAATACTATTATCGGTAACGTTACCGATAATAATTTATTTTAATTTCTCTTTTTGTATTATCAAGTAGTTTTTCACATTAAGTAAAAAAAAAAGTAAACCACAATCTGAATTTCAAACACCTAAAGTAGAACAGATATACCAATAATAATCAAAAGAATCCCACCAAACAATTCGACCCTATTGCCTAGATAATCTCCTATTTTCTTACCAATATAAACACCTGCAATTGATACTATGAAAGTTACAAGCCCTATAATTATTGATGGAAAAATTATTTCAACTTTCATAAAAGAAAGACTCAGACCAACAGCAAGTGCATCTAGACTAGTTGCAACGGCCAGTATCATAATGGTTGGAATATTTAAGCTGCTGTTTTTATCAGAATTATTATCTTTCTTAAAAGAATCATAGATCATTTTTAAACCGACAAATACCAGTAGGACAAAAGCAATCCAAATATCCAACTCCATCAGATATCCTTTAATAGATGCCCCAGCATACCAGCCTAACAAAGTCATTAATGTCTGAAAAAACCCAAAAAAGAATCCTATAAGAAGTACTTTCTTAAATTTTAATTGCTTGAGAGTTGCGCCATTTGTCATTGAAACAGCAAATGCATCCATTGCCAATCCAATTGATATCGATATAACAATAAAAAAATTCATAAAATATTGATTTCCCCATTCTCTATTTTTATAGGTCAAATATCTTCAGTTGAAGATATTCTGTTTCTATTAAATTACATCAAAGTGTGTTCGTTTTCTTCCCATTACAATATTTTACGGTAACGTTACCGTAAACTAATATGATTTTATTTAATGTCAAGTATATATATCAATAGAAAAAGTAATATTTAGAAACCAAAACAGGCTTTTTTGATATGCCAAATTAAATTTATTAAATAGAAAAGGCTTCAACATATGCCCAGATTTAGCTATTAATAAATCTGAGCATCTATTTACCGGTTTACTCTAAAAGAGCAAACCTAGTGACAATATTATCATTGATGCAATAAGAACAAAAATAAGTCTTGGAATCAGGAATTTCAGGTATTTTATATAAGAAGCTTTTGCTAAAATCAATCCTCCCATAACAATTGCTGATGTAGGAGTAACAAAATTAACTATTCCTGAAGCAGCCATATAAGCTGTAACAACCAGATCTTTCGGAATACCTTTAAATGTAGCGAGAGGTCCCATGATAGGCATTGTTATAGCAGCAAGACCTGATGTTGATGGAATAAAGAATGCAAGTATAATATGAACAAAATAAATTAAATTAAGGCATAAAACTGAAGAATAATTAGCTATTCCAATTTCTGCCCAGTTCAAAATAGTGTCAAGTATTAAACCATTGCTCATAACAACTGTAATACCTCTTGCAAGGCCGATAATTACAGCAACACCTAATAAATCACAGGCACCGGTTATAAAATGATCAACTATATCTTTTTCTTTCATGCCATAAATTATACCAATAATAATTGCTCCAACTGCAAATAATGCAGTCATCTGTTTATAACCCCACCCAAGTGTAGGCAAAAATGTTATCCCCATGCTGTCAAAAGGCAATACACCATATATATATACTACAAAAGTTAGAATAAAAATAATATTAACTATAACTCTTCTAGGTGTTAAATCAGGAAGATCTGTTTCTCCTTCTGTAAGATCATAATGGTCCATTATTTCTTTTTTCTTATCAGCTACAAGCGACTTTGAAGGATCTTTTTTTATTTTTGATGCATATCTTAATACAATAACTATATTGATAAATAAAATTACCAAAAGCATGATAATTCTTAACCCCATTCCCTCCCCCATACTTACTCCAATAAAACGAGAAGCAATACTTGTACTGAATGGACTTGCAATGGCAGCTAGGCAACCTGTCTGTGTTCCTAATACAAGCACAAGTACACAAACAAAAGAGTCATATCCTGCCATAAACATTATCGGTATCAGCAGTGGGTAAAAAGCAATTGTTTCCTCACCCATGCTAAAAGTAGTTCCGCCTAAAGCCAAGACACACATCAAAACAACAATCATCAGGCTCTCTTTGCCCTTTAACTTTTTAATCAAGCCGACGATCAATGCATCAAGGGCCCCTGTTTTCATTGATAATCCCAGAAATCCTCCAATAATCAAAACAAAAAATGCAATACCTGCTGATTCATATAACCCTTGAATAGGTGCCTGAACAATTGCAAAAACCCCCTGTGGATGGCTTGGCATCACCTGATAAGTATGAGGAACAGGGAGAAGTTTTTTACCTCCAGTATAATCAGCCACCTTGTCCGCAGGAATAATTGTCTGTGTACCGTCAATCCTATAATTATAACTTCCGGCAGGCATAAACCATGTTAATGCAGCAGTAATGATAATTATTATAACTGTTATCGTATATGCTGTAGGAAAAGAGAACTTCAGCTTCATGATTATAACTCCATTAATAATAAATTGTATTTGATTAATTATTAATTATATACAATGAAATAAAATCTGTGAAGATTCTTCTGTAAAAATAATTGAATATCATATTCAAAGTAAAAAAATAAAAAACATACTTGTTTCGATGCCATTATAATAATATCGTAGTCATAATTTATTATATCTATTTATTAATTTTAATATTTTTGTTCTATGGAAATCAGCTTTACAAAACTTCACGGCGCAGGTAATGATTTTATTTTAATTGATTATAAATCATTAGAAAATTCCTTACCAACAGATTTTATCACTGAAATATGTAGTAGAAACAGGGGAATCGGTGCAAACGGAATATTACATATTTTAGAAAGCGACGAACCTATGAGTTATGATATAATAATGATCTATTATAATAGTGATGGAAGTCGTGGTGAAATGTGTGGAAACGGACTTCGATGTGCATCGTGTTATGCGCATAAACATTTGGGGCTTAACAGAAAAATAAAAATAAAAACAGATGTTGGGATTCTTGACACCGATAACTTAGATGATAATATGGTAAAGATCCAGATACCTGTAATTAAAGTTTTTAAAGAAATTAAAATAAATAACAACACTGTATATTACGGTAATACTGGAGTTCCGCACTCAGTAATTTTTATGCAGGATATAGAAAATATAGATATTGATAAGATGGGTAAATTTTACAGGAATCATGATACATTTATGCCTGATGGAACAAATGTGAATTTTCTAAAAATAGAAGATAATTTTTCTCCGGAAAGTACATTCTGCATACGTACCTATGAAAGAGGAGTTGAAGGAGAAACATCAGCATGTGGTACAGGTATTTCAGCCGCAGCATTATGTCTCAATAGATTTAAAAACATTCCTCCCCCAATAAAACTTAAAACAATTGAAGGAGATATTCTCAAAGTTGATTTCACTGACGATGACTGTAATAACGTACACCTTATCGGTCCAGTAAAAGAAATCTGCAATGGGAAATATTTAAAACGATAACTGCAAAATTTAGCCTTCAACAATAATAGATCATAAATTTAAATATAGTAATAGGAGCCAATAATGGAACTCAATGGACTTTACACTGCTTTAATAACCCCTTTCAACAACGGCGATGTAGATTTTGAAAAAATAAAAGAATTAGTAGATCTACAGCTTGAAGGAGGAGTCGACGGAATTGTTCCCATGGGAACAACTGGAGAATCTCCAACATTAACAACAGAAGAACATTTAAAAGTTATTAAAACAGTCATCGAACGAGTCGGTGGAAGGTGTAAAATAATTGCTGGAACCGGTGCCAATGCAACGTTTGAAGCAGTTCATCAAACTAAAGAAGCCAAAGCAATGGGGGCTGATGCCACATTACAGGTTACACCCTATTATAACAAACCTACCCAGGAAGGACTATACAGACACTTTTCTAAAGTAGCTGAAACAGGGTTGCCTGTAGTGCTTTATAATGTTCCTGGCCGTTCAGGAACAGCAATTGCAATTGACACCATCTGCAAGCTGAACAATAACTCAAATATAGTTGCAGTCAAAGAAGCCGGTGGAAGCGTTGACAGAGTATCTGAAATATTAAACTGCTGCAATATTACTGTCTTAAGTGGCGATGATGCACTGACATTACCAATGATGTCAGTCGGAGCAAAAGGTTTAATTAGTGTAGCATCAAATCTTTTTCCAAAAGCACTTACTGAAATGGTCCATGCCGCCTTAGACAATAATTTTACAAAAGCACATGAGCTTCATTTCAAGTACTATTCTTTTATGAAAAATATATTCATAGAAACAAACCCGGTTCCTATAAAAGCCGCAATGTCCAAAAGTGGTTTGATTAAAGAAGAATACAGGCTTCCTCTTTGCGAAATGCTAGAAAATAATAGAAAAATTCTATTCAAAACCATGGATAATATCTAGATTGTACTCCGCTGTATTTAGAAAATACAGCGGTTTTAACTATGCAGAAAACAATGCTCAATCAGCGCAAAGCAATAATATTAGGTATCTTGGTTGTTCTTTTCTGGTCTACTGTATCATCAGCATTTAAACTGGGTTTGAACTACCTTCCCCCAGCGTTATTACTATTATACTCTGCCATAACATCAGCCATAGCTTTACTGATTGTTATTATATTTCAGGGTAAGTTCATATCAATATTTAATTATGGCAAAAAACAATACATAAATGCATTTTTAACAGGGCTTTTAAATCCCTTTATATATTTTATATTTCTATTTAAAGCATACTATCTTCTGCCTGCACAGGAAGCTCAGGCCATTACCTATACATGGCCTATTTCAATGACAATATTGGCAATAATAATACTAAAGCAGAAGTTTTCAAAAATCGATATTGCAGCTTCATTTATCTGTTATTTAGGTATACTGATAATAATAACGCACGGGCATATTGAAAACATACATTTTAGTAATATTTTCGGAATATTATTTGCTCTTACAAGTACAGTTATATGGTCTGTCTACTGGATAATCAATACAAAACAAAAATCAGATCCAATTATAAACCTTTTTCTTAATTTCATATTTGCATTGCCTTTAATTTTGATCTACTGCTATTTTTTTACAGGAATTAAATTTAGTTATACAGGTTTTCTATGGGCTGCATATGTAGGCTTATTCGAAATGGGAATTGCTTTCGTTTTATGGCTTTATGCATTAAAATACGCTGAAAATAAAACAGTTATTATTAATTTAACATATCTTACTCCACTTTTGGCATTGTTCTTCATTAATATTTTAACTGGTGAAAAAATACTGAATTCAACAATTATTGGAATCCTTATAATTTTGCTTGGCATAATTATTCAGAATAAATTTCATAATAAAAATAAGAAAAATAAGTTGCTTAATCCTAAATAAAGTTCATTATTAACATTAATATAAAACCTACGCAATATAGGTTTGCAGATACAGTACAATTTATCTAATACTTTTAAATTGTATAACTATTTTATAATCAATAAAATGCTGAAATAAATTGTAAGGAATACAACAAGATTATACTCAAAAAATCTTCTTTATCCTCATAGATACCCGGCATTCAATCTTTGACTTAAAAAAATATTTACAGCTTACCAATAAGCTTTTTTTACTTTTTTTAATAAAAACATATAAAATAAAAATGTATTATATTTCATTACAGAAAATTACAGCAGTATTCTTATAAATTAATACAACTAACTCTAAATATTGATTATCATTTCTTATTTAGATATAATCAGTGTTATAGACTTAACTTTATACAATGAGCGGAGAACTCTTTATATGACTTTTAAAAATATTTTTTATAAAAAGAACTTACTAACTTTTCCTTCAGCTTTGGCTGCAGCACTGTTTTTATTTGGATGTTCTAAGCAGGCAATACAACAACCTCCACCACCAAAAGTGGTCGTAGCACCTGTCATATCGAAAGAAGTTCATCAATATCAAGAAATGGTCGGCGAAGTTATCGCAAAAGAAAGAGTTGATTTAAGAGCCAGGATAACAGGTTTTATTGAAAAACAAAATTATCCAAATGGAGCTAAAGTAAAACGAGGAGATGTTATTTTCCTAATTCAAAAAAACCAGTATAAAGCACAACTTGAAGCTGCCGAAGCAGATTTAATGAAAGCTAAAGCTGAACTGACAAATGCAACAATTGATTATAATAGGAAAAAATACCTGGTTAACAAAAGTGCTGTCAGTGTGGTAGATTTTGACCTTGCTGCAACTGCTAAAGCAACTGCCCAATCAGAAGTACTTACCGCCAAAGCAAATCTAGAACTGGCTAAACTGGATTATAGCTATACTGAAGTGAAAGCTCCTTATGACGGCGTAATTGGAATAGCTAATTATGATCCTGGAAACTTGGTAAGCATAACTAGTGACCCTCTCGTCACCCTTGTTATGACAGATCCAATACTTGTTGAATTTAATATTAGTGAGTCTTTATTTGTTGATATACTCCAGTATCATCAAAAAAATAAAGTTAAAGGCAAAAAAGACTCGTCATATCCTAAAATTATAGTAAAACTTATATTGTCAAACGGTACAGAATACGAACATTATGGTGAAATTACATTTGTTAATAATGAAATAAATTCAATGACCGGCACAATCAGAATTAGAGCATTATTTAAAAATCCACATCAATTTTTAATACCCGGAGCTTATGTAAAAGTAAAAGTAATGAAAAATGAAAAGGATAATGCATTGCTCATTCCTCAGGCTTCAATACAGGAAACTCAAGCTGGATCTTATGTGTTAACAGTAAATGATAAAAATGTTGTTGAAGAAAAATTTATCGATACAGACACAGTTTACGGTACAGATATTATAGTAACAAATGGATTAAAGTTGGGAGAACGCGTCATCTGTCAAGGCCTGCAAAAGGTCAGACCTGGTATAAAAGTTTCACCAGTAAAAATAGAGAATGATCCAACCAAAGATATTGTAAAAAAAACTGCTACACTAAAAACAGCCCCGGAAAAAGGTAAAGCAAAAATTACCACAGAAGAAAAAAAGAATGAACCAGCCAACGAATCTACTCAAAAAACGCCAAACCCCACAGATAAAATAATACAAAAACTAAATAAAAACATAAACACAGATACTTCAAACGAGCCTGGACAGATAAAGGAACAGACCAAATGATAAGTCAGTTTTTTATATCAAGGCCTAAATTTGCTTTCGTTATATCAATCGTTATTGTGATTGCCGGCTTGATTGCAATAGGATCATTACCGGTTGCACAATATCCTCAAATTGTACCGCCTCAGGTATCAATAACAACAACCTATCCAGGAGCAAGTGCAAAAACAGTAGAAGAAACTGTTATTACACCTATAGAGCAGCAGTTAAACGGTGTAGAAAAAATGATCTATTTCAATTCAAAAAGTGCTAATGATGGCAGTGCAACCATTACAGTTTCTTTTGAAATTGGAAGTGACCCTAATATGAATACGGTAAACACGCAAAATAGAGTATCAATTGCAATGGCAAGTTTACCTGAAGAAGTTAAAAGACAGGGAGTAACTGTTAAACAGCAATCTAGCGAAATGTTGCTTATTATAAATGTATATTCAGATAATCCTAAATTTGACGGAATATATTTAAGCAACTTCTGTTCTTTGAATATTCTTGATGAAATAACTCGAATCCCTGGTGTTGGACAGGCAAATATTCTTGGTGGTCAGGAATATGCTATGAGGATATGGCTTGATCCAAATAAGCTGACCAGTCTTAAAATGTCAACAGAAGAAGTGATTAATGCTATAGAGCAACAAAATATTCAGGTGGCTTCAGGACAAATTGGAGGAGCACCCTCTAAAAAAGGTCAGCAGTTTCAATATACCATCCAGACGCTAGGTAGACTCTCTTCGGTGAAAGAGTTTGAAAATATAATAATCAGAGAAAACAATTCAGGTGCCAACGTAAAAATTAAAGATGTTGCAAAGGTAGAACTCGGATCATTTTCGTACAGTGCATACAGTAACTTAAACGGTAAACCATCAGCACTGCTTGCGGTTTATCAGCTACCGGATGCCAATGCTCTAGATGTAGGGAATAAAGTAAAAGCAAAACTGGCAGAGCTGACAAAAAGTTTTCCTAAAGATATAAAAACAAACGTATTATATGATACTACTAAATTTGTTTCGGCATCAATTAGTGAAGTGGTTGAAACACTTTTTATAGCTGTTTTACTAGTTATTTTCGTAACTTATATATTCCTGCAAGACTGGCGTTCCACACTGATTCCTACAGTAGCAATCCCTGTCTCTCTAATAGGAACCTTTGCTGTACTTCTTGCACTGGGTTATTCAATAAATCTGATAACACTGTTCGGACTGATTCTGGCTATAGGAATAGTTGTAGACGATGCAATTGTTGTCATAGAAAACGTAAACCGAATTATGGAAGAAGAAGGTTTACCCCCTAAAGAGGCAACAAGCAAATCTATGAAACAGGTCACAGCCCCGGTCATAGCAACAACACTTGTATTGTTAGCCACTTTTATTCCTGTTGCATTTTTACCGGGGATAACAGGAGTTCTATATAGACAATTTGCTGTAACCATTTCTGTATCTGTTTTAATCTCTTCAATTAACGCCCTAACCCTCAGCCCTGCTCTTTGCGCAACTATACTAAAATCAGGGAAAAAAAGTGTTCCTCTGCCCTTTGTATGGTTCAATAAATTTTTTGATGCTCTTACTAATAAATACAATAAGTGTGTTTCCTTCTTGATAAGGAAAATATCTTTAATAGTTATATTTTTTATTCTGTTACTTGGAGTTTCTTACTTAATATATGGAAGCCTACCTACAGGTTTTATACCAAATGAAGATCAGGGAGCATTCATAGTTAATGTCCAGCTGCCTGACGGCGCATCATTGGATCGAACGGGAAAAGCAATGTCAAAGGTTACAACAGTGCTGCAAAATACAAATGGAGTGAAAGATGTTCTCAGTGTAACTGGATTTTCTATGCTTACAGGAACTACTTCCTCAAATGTTGGTATGGCCATAGCAGTTTTAGATGACTGGTCTGAACGAACAGCACCTGATCTTCATATTGATGCTATTTTGAAGAAAGTAAATAGACAGTTTTACACAATGCCATCTGCTGTAATTATGGCTTTTGGTTTACCTCCCATACCGGGACTAGGAACAAGTGGAGGTTTTGAATTCGAACTCCAGGAAAAAGGTGCAGGCAATCCTCAAAAGCTGGCTTCTGTTTTAAATGATATAATATACAAGGCAAACCATTCTCCTGTATTTGCCCAGGCCTATAGTACATATAGAGCAAATGTTCCACAATTGTATCTCAATATCAATAGGGAAAAGGCCATGAAACTCGGTATTCCTTTATCAAGCATATTCAATACACTTCAAACTTATCTGGGTTCTACGTATGTAAACGATTTTAATAAATTTGGTAAAACTTATAAGGTAATGCTTCAGGCTCAACCAGACTTTAGAAATAAAATTGAAGATATTTCCAATCTGTATGTAATTAATAAAAATAATGAAATGGTTCCGCTCAGGACTCTACTGAGTGTCAAAACAATACTTGGTCCTGATGTTATTAGCCATTATAACATGTTAACTTCTGCTGAAATAAATGGATCTGCAGCTGTAGGATACAGCTCAGGACAGGCAATTAATACCATGGAGGAAATAGCAAATGAAACTATGCCGGAAGGTATGACATACTCCTGGACCGGTACTGCTTATCAGGAAATTCTTGCAGGGAACATGGTTTTAATTATTTTTGCTCTTGCCATTACTTTTATATATTTATTCCTAGTTGCACAGTATGAAAGTTGGATGATAGCATTAGCTGTAATGCTTTCAGTCCCTGTTGCATTTTTCGGTGCACTAGCAGCGATGTGGGTTGTCGGAATTGATAATAATATTTATGCTCAAGTAGGTTTTGCTCTACTCTTCGGGATGGCGAGTAAAACGGCAATTCTTATAGTGGAATTTGCCAAAGAACAAAGAGAGAGCGGAAAATCAATTCTTGAATCAGCTGAATTTGCTGCAAGCTTAAGATTTAGGGCAGTTATCATGACTGCAGTTTCATTTATACTCGGTGTACTGCCTCTTGTTATTGCCACAGGACCAAGTGCTGCAAGCAGACGATCTCTGGGAACTGCAGTGTTTGGAGGCATGCTTCTTGCTGCACTCCTTGGTACATTAGTTATTCCTGCATTTTATGTCATAATACAGAAAATAATAGAATATGAATCTGGCAAAACTAAGAAAAAAAATCAATTATAGTATTACTGCTATTGTTTTTTTAAAGCTTTCTATATAGCCTTTTATTAACCTCTCTTAATAATCACAGAAGAGGTTAATAATTGATAAAATAGAAAGTAGAAATTTTTGATGAAATGGTGGAATATATATGTGCTGATATTCAGTTTTTCACTGATAATATCCCTTGTAATTACACCATTGTTCAGAAAGCTAGCAATTCATATAAACCTTATTGATAAACCATCCGAACAACAACATAAAAAGCATAAATCCGCTATTCCGCTAATGGGTGGCGCAGCAATGTGTACTACATGGTGTATTACTTTGCTGCTGGGAATTCTATCACCTTCTGCACTTCCTTTAGATCAGCTTCCTCAGACAATAATTGATAATTTAACAGGTCTGGCTGAAGTTACACCTAAATTAATAATTATAATAGTAGGCGGAATACTGATAACACTTTTAGGATTCATTGATGATAAATATAACATGTGTGCTAAAACTAAATTTTTCGGTCAGGTTATAATAGTTGCTTTAGTAGTTATCTTTGCAGATATCAAAATTACACTTTTCATTCAATCGAATATTATCCATATGCTTGTCACTATCTTATGGATTGTAATTATAATAAATGCAATTAATCTGTTTGACAATATGGACGGGCTTGCTGTAGGAATATCCAGTATTGCTTTCTTCTTCTTTACAGCTGCAGCCTTAATTTTTAATCATTATTTTGTGGCATCACTTGGTGCTGTAGGACTGGGGACATCATTGGGATTCTGGTTTTACAATCATTCTCCAGCAAGTATATTCATGGGAGATTCAGGGAGCCATTTTTTGGGCTATATACTAGGTATAACAAGTGCATATACAACTTATTTTCAGCAAGGAATAACGCTCTCCTATCTCTCCGTTTTAATACCCGTTTTCATTATGGCTCTGCCTTTATTTGATCTCCTGTCCGTAATCGCCATTAGACTTAAAATCAGGAAACCTATATATATCGGTGATAACAATCATATTTCTCATCGATTCTGTAATATGGGCATGACGCGGAAGACTTCAGTTCTTTGTATCCATATCCTTGCTGTTATTATTGGATTAAGTGTCCTGCCATTGTTGTGGGGTGATGAAAAAACAACAATTGTATGTTTTATACAGGCATGTACTATACTTCTATTAATTTCTATAATACAATTTGCCGCCAGGAAAGAATAAGTTACATTCCAGATTATTTGCACTTAAAATAAACCCATTCCATCACTATCGTTTTTATCGATACATGTTTATCTACATTATCTATTTTACTTATATTTAATTCGATATATATTCAGATATATAAAATAAGATAACAACCTGAAAGTTTAAAATGAATATAATAATCGATAATAACAAAAAATGGTGGATAATGCTTGCTACCTGCATGATATCTGCAATGTTAAATATTGATGCGACTGCTGTCAACTTAGCAATTGCTCCTATGACGAAAGATCTGCATATACAGCTTGCATCAGCACAATGGGTACTTGACAGTTTTATAATATCCATGGCAATTTTCTTTGTTATCGGCGGAAAATTTACAGATATATTCGGTAAAAAAAGATTTTTTATTATTGGTTCATCAATATTTACAATTGCTTCTTTAGTTGCGGGTTTATCTCATGAAATTAATATTTTATTAGTAGCAAGGTTTCTGCAGGGAATTGGATGTGCTTTTGCTCTTCCGGCAACAATGGCAATAGTATATACATCTTTTCCTGCTCATCAAAAAACTTTTGCTATCGGGCTTATCGGTACAGTAGCAGGATTAGGCCAAGTCGTAGGTCCTACACTGGGAGGAATAATAATAAGCTTTTTCAGCTGGAACTGGATATTCTATATAAATATACCAATAGGCATATTTTCAATTATCCTTGCAGCTTTAGTCTGTCCGAGAGATAATATTAGTAGAACTTGCAAGCCTAAAATTGATTATATTGGGTGCATATTACTCGCAGGTTTTCTATTTCCTCTTGTATATGCATTGAATGAAGCATCAAATATAGGTTTAACTTCCTTCACTTTTATTTCTCTGATAATTGCAGGATTAATCGTTCTTGTATTTTTTGTATTTTATGAATTGAGGCAGACAGAACCATTAATAAGAATCAGCTTATTTAAAAACAGAAGTTTTCTTAATATAAACATAATGAGAATATTCTTAAATTTTTCATTAATTTCATCTCTGTTTATCTTCGGTTTATTTTTTCAGAATATACTAGGCTACACCCCACTTCAGGCAGGAGTTCTTCTAATGTACTTCAGCATAGCTTTTGCAATAGCATCTCCATTAGCAGGAAAACTAGCTGATAATATAGGCACTAAACAGACCTTAATATCAGGTTTTATTATCGGTATTATAGGTTTCCTCCTGTTTTCACAGATATCTCCTAATCCCTCTAACATAGATTTAATAATTCCTCTGATACTGACCGGAATGTTTTCAGGCATCACATTTACATGTAACAATTCAGCAGCAATACAGTCGCTTCCACCTGAAGATGCTGCATTAGCTACGGGTATCTGCTATACAAATAACTCCGTAGGAAATGCTGTAGGCATAGGTTTCGGCGGACTTATTATTTCCATGTTCAGCAGTGCAAAGCTAACCGAATTGATAAACTCCAAAGGTATTTCATTAACACACAATCAATTCACTAATCTGGCTAGCATGGCCAACGGAACATCATCAAGTTTCAATAACAGCGGAATATTGTCTGAAAGTTCTGCAAATACTCTGACAAATTTCGCTCACATCTCTTTCATAAGTGCTTTCTCATATCTTATGATAATATTTATAGTAATATCATTCGTTCTATTATGTATGACGTTTAAGATTAATAATTTCAAAAATACAGAAACTCGCAAAGAAACGAATTTATTTAAAAACAGAGCAGTTAAATCGGTATAAATTAATATAAAAAGTGCTTCACCATCAGAGAAATACTATTATGTTTATAAGAATAGAAAATCGACAGTTTTGTAAATTGATTTCATGACCATGACAGCATAATTACCTAATATTGAATATTACATAAAATAAAATATAATTACTAGTAAGAAATATTTTCATTTAACTTTATGAGCCATGTTTATGTCTGACAGGTCAAGCTTACTGATAATAAAAATACATCATTTTATAAGAAAATATGTAAAAAACAGTATAGCCGCCTCCATAATTTTCCCAGCCCTACCTGCTGTCATAATCGCTGTCTTTCTACAGTATTTTTACAATTACCAAATTTTAACACGAGGTATATCCTGTGCCCTGCTATGGATGGCAATAGCTCCCGGATTAATACAAAATAGCTATTACTCTGTGGACTATTTTTTTGATACGCATAAATTCCTATTCAATGACTTAAATGAATACAATTATTTAAAATCATGTTATTTAAATAATTTTGATCACAATAAATTAATCATACTTAATTATGGGTTGGCTATTCTTGCAAGCACTGTAGTAACAGTAACAAGATTTTATACGGCGCCTACAGTAATTCAGGCATGGACTTTTATTTGTTTCTTTATAATATTTTATTTTTCAACAATCGGATTCAGAGGTATCATTATGGTACCTAAAATTATATCACATATATGCTCGGTTAACCTAATATTTAATCCTTATCACCATGATGAATTTGGTGGCATGAAATCTATAGAAAAATTCATTATTAAAGGAATTTTATATTTTTCTACAGGAGCTCTGCTTTTTCCTTTAGTATTTTCTATTCTCAGACATGCAGAGTACAGCAATCTGTATTTGGATTACTCTGTTTATATATTAACATCAATATTTATAACCGTTTTATTGTACAGTTTCATAACACCAATAATGATAATAAAGAAATATGTTGTTAAGGAAAAACAGAAACTTATCCATCAGTCTCAGGAAAATCTGGATAAACTTTATGATCAGGCAGTAAGTTCAAGTGGTAATCTAAATAAATCAGCAAATGTATATTTATATAATGAACTTTACCATAAAAAAATAATGGCTATTAAAGAATTTCCTTACGATGCTTCTGTATTCTTTGAATTAATTATCTCAATTCTCTTACCAATTATCATCGCAGCAGTTGAAATCTTATATAAAGTAGAAATAACAGTTTAAAGCATTTTAAATCAGAGCTC
This sequence comes from Victivallales bacterium, assembly GCA_036011305.1. GTDB lineage: Bacteria > Verrucomicrobiota > Lentisphaeria > Victivallales > GWF2-38-69 > DASCNA01. The sequence continues at coordinate 2,075 of DASCNA010000091.1, read as the reverse complement.
AAATAAGCTTATTCGTAACCATTTTTATCGCATTTCTCAACCAGGTGTGAACAATGTCATGATTATCAACAGGTTTCCAATATTGATAAATATCAAATTGATTTTCATATGATGTTGAGAGAAGAGATCTATATTGAATGTCTTCATATTTTTCAAGCATTTTTCTGGGACCAAAGCTTACGAAGTCCGATGACTTAACTACATCCATTCCTACCGTCATGTGTTGAACTGTAACAGAAACATGCTGAAGAGACATTTCAGCTGCTTTCAGATCATAAAAATAATTATTAGGCATTTTTCTATATTTAATACGTAGTAAATCATATTTTCTAAGAACTTCAAAGTTAATAAGATCTTCATTAAATATTGGATGCCCTTTTTTGGCAAATACTACAAAAGTATCACTAAATAAGCATTCTTTTTCTAGGCATTCCAAAGTATTATTAAAATTGCCGATAGCCAAATCTAAGTTTTCATTTTCAAAAGTTTTATAGTTATTTAAATCATTTAAATGTTTTACAATAAGCTTAATATTCGGAGCAGTTTCTTTTACATATTTAATCAATTTTACCAGCAGCATAGTTTCTACATAATCTGACATGCCTATGGTAAAAGTAGTTTCAGCGACTTTAGGGTCAAAAGCCTGTTCGCTAATAAAAACCTTATTAATATATTCTACCGCTTTTCGGACAGGTTCCTGCAGTTGCTTAGCCTTTTGTGTGAGGTACATTTTATTAGAATATCCTCTTACCAAAAGTTCATCATCAAATAATATTCTCAACTGTTTAAGTGATCCGCTTACTGTTGACTGTCTTAATTTTAATTTTACAGAGGCTTTTGTGACATGTTTTTCTGTAAGCAGGACATGAAGAACAAAAAGTAGATTAAGATTAATACCACTCAAATCACTTATCATTACAATTTTTCTATATCTTCAAAATTTATTTTATTATCATACAAAGCCTTACCCACTATAACACCTTCAAGGTTTTTATACTGCTCTGATAAGTCTTTCAATTTAGCTATATGTTCAATATTTCCAACGCCGCCAGATGCAATAATATTGGCTTTCGGTGCCGTACTGCATAATTTTTCAGTAGCTTCAAAGTTAGGCCCCATCAATACTCCATCTTTACTTATATCGGTAAAGATAAAACGCTTAACACCTATTTCTGCAAATTGTAGCACTAATTTTCCAACTTCTACATCAGAAGCTTCCAACCAGCCTTTTACTGCTACTTTACCATATTTAGTATCAACACCAATAACAATTCTTTCAGCACCATAAATATTTAACAATTCTCTGACTAAATTAAAATTTTGTACAGCAGCAGTACCTAGAATTATTCTATCCACACCGGCATCTAAAACTAATTTAGCATCCATTAATGAGCGAATACCTCCCCCGCATTCACAAGGTATTTCCAGTGAGTTACATATTTTTTTTATCAAATCAATATTAATCGGTTCCCCAGCTTTAGCTCCATCTAAATCAACAAGATGTAAATATTCAGCACCTTTTGACTCCCAATTTTTTGCTACTTCAATTGGACAGTCTGAATATATAGTTTTATTATTATAGTCGCCCTGAATTAAGCGTACACATTTACCTGATATAATATCAATTGCCGGTATAACTTTCATGTATTTATTTACCTGTTATTTATATATTTTATAAAATTTTTTATCATATTAATGCCCGCATCCTGACTTTTTTCAGGATGAAACTGGGTTGCAAACACATTATTTTTCCCAATACACGAGCTAAACTTTATCCCGTAATCAGTAGTTCCGAGAACTATTGAATTATCTTCCGGTTCAACAAAATAGCTATGTACAAAATAATAATAATCATTATTTATTAAACCATCTGTAAATTTATTAGTTCTGCTAAATTCTACACTATTCCAGCCTATGTGGGGAACTTTCAAATTCATATCATCACTAAAACGAACAGATTTACCTCTAAAAACTCCTAATCCCTTAGAGTTAGGTGCTTCTTCACTTGTTTCCATCAACAACTGCATACCGAGACAAATACCAATTAAAGGTTTTCCTTTATTAATATTATTTAT